>DLXL01000577.1:0-189 GCA_003448025.1 Saprospirales bacterium
AAAAGGAGGATGGATGTACTAAAAAAACGACTCTGGTTTTCAAGTTGAAAACAGAGTATGAAGTAAAATCGTCCGACTTTAAAAAGCTGGATTTTGGCAAGACCTTGGTCCATTCGGCAGTTTTTACGGCTAATGACCCCTGGTCTTTTCAGGAAACCCGTTCCTGTTTCCAGTGTTTTGATCGCCATC
>DLXL01000577.1:281-1208 GCA_003448025.1 Saprospirales bacterium
GACCCCTGGTCTTTTCAGGAACCCCAATCCTGTTTCCATTGTTTTGATCGCCCTCCTCCCGCCATGAGCGGCCGCATGATTTGCTTGCGCCATGGTGTTTTTCGTTGTTAGTATTGCTTGACTTAATCAGTATGTTTTTGCTGAAGGGTTTCCAACTGGAATACTTCGGCAGCATCTTTTTATTCAGCAATCAGCTAATACAATGAAACAAATACTCACCTTGTTGGGATTTTTTGCCGGGTATCTCTCTCTGATGGCTCAAACGCCAGAGGGCCATATCTCCGGTATGGTTACCAACGAAAAAGAAGAATTACTGATAGGCGCCTCTGTCTTTTGGAAAGACACCAAACAAGGCACTACCACTGATACAGAAGGTCGCTTTTCCTTGCCAAAACGCGATCAGGAAGCCACACTTGTGGTAAATTACGTAGGCTATACTCCCGCCGAAGTTCAAGTGATGCCTGGAGAAGACAAACTTTGGATTGAAGTGGTGGGCATCAAACAACTACAGGAAGTAAAGGTATCCGCCAAGGGGTTCGACACCCATATTTCCACGCTTGGTGTGCGCAATGTGGAAAGTGTAACCAGTCAGGAACTTAGGAAAGCTCCCTGCTGTAATCTCTCCGAGAGCTTTCAAACCAACGGCGCCATTGATGTTACCTATCCCAACGCCCTTACCGGAGTAAAAGAAATCCAATTACTGGGCTTGCGGGGTATTTATAGCCAGTTTCTGATAGAAAACAGGCCATCTATGACGGGTATTGCCACGCCATTCGCCTTTGAGTACATACCCGGCACCTGGCTCGCAGGTGTGGATCTGGCTAAAGGCGCCAGCAGCGTTAAAAATGGCAATACGGGTATTACCGGTCAGGTAAATGCTGAAATTGTGAAGCCGGATCAGGATAAACCCTTGTTTTTAAACGTTTT
>DLXL01000577.1:1336-2974 GCA_003448025.1 Saprospirales bacterium
CCCTTGTTTTTAAACGTTTTTAGCAGCTCAGAGGGCCGTGGGGAAATCAATCTTCATTTGAATAAAAAAGGGGAGCTGTCTCACCATGGTCTGTTGTTACACGGCTCTTTTGTTGAGAACAAATGGGATATGAACGGAGATCGTTTCAAGGACTCTCCGGATCGTCAGCAGTTGAACGGCATGTATCGCTGGAGATACGACGGGCCGGCTGGTTGTGCGCAATTCAATGTGCATGCGCTGACGGATCGTCGGCAAAGCGGTCAGTTCAGAGACATTGAAGGGTATAATGGTCCGAGATTTCAAATTGACCAGCAAAATGATCGGGTGGAAGCCTGGGGAAAGTATGGTAAAGAACGTTTTTTAGGTAAACGCTTCCTGGAACTTGGCAATATCCTGAGTGGTTCCTGGCACCGCACCCAATCCCAGTTTGGCCCGAATACCTATCTTGGCGAACAACGCAATCTGTATTGGCAAAGTCTGATGAAAACCATCGTTGGAAATACCAACCATAGTTTAGAAGTAGCACCATCCATTATTTACGACGATATCCGGGAAAGCGTCAATGAAGGTAATCTTGATCGCAAGGAATTTGTGCCGGGTTTGATGGCTGAATATACTTACAGCAGGCCGAGCCTACACATGGAAGGTTCGGATTTTGTCGTAGTGGTTGGCGGTCGCGCTGATTGGAACAGTCGTTTTGGCTGGCAATTGACGCCACGTTTGAGTGCCAAGTATAATTTTACGCAAAAAAGCGTAGTTCGTGCTTCTGTGGGTAAAGGATTTCGCTCTCCAAATGTGATGGCAGAAAATATCAGCTTGTTGGCCAGCAACCGGAGCTTTCAATTCTCACGCCCTTCCTTAGGGGCGCCGGAAGAGGTGCTCGGCCCGGAAGAAGCCTGGAATTACGGAGTGAATTATACCCAGAATTTCAAAATTGCCCAACGGGATGCCAGCATCAGCCTGGATGTGTATCATACGGAATTCATCCGTCAGGTGCTGGTGGATGTAGAGCAACCGCCGGTAGATTCCCAATTGAGTGTGTATTTTTACAATAGCACTGGTAAATCCTTCAGTAACAGTGTATTGGTAAACTTTCAGTACAATCTGCTGCCTGGTCTGGATGTCAAATTCGCCTTTAAATGGAATGATGTCCGGGCTACTTTTGCAGACGGGCGTTTAAAAACAGTTCCGCTGGTGGCCAGACAACGCGGATTGGTCTCCATCGACTATACCACACCCAATAAACGCTGGAGTGTGAACACCCACGTGCAGATTGTCGGGCCGCAGCGCCTTCCCGACAACTCCTTCCTGCCACATGTTAGGCATGCTGATCTACCGGTGAACAGCCCAACTTTTGCGCTTTGGAATGCTCAGGTAACCCGTAAATTTGGACAGAATATAGAGTTGTATGCTGGCTGCGAGAATATTACAGGCTACCAGCAACACCATGTAATCATAGCTGCCAACGATCCGGCCTCACCCTCTTTCAACGGCTCTCAGGTGTGGGCGCCCATGTTGCGGCAGGTAGGATATGTCGGGCTCCGCTGGTCGCCAAAGGGGATTTGAGTTAGCGGCGGTTTTAGCCGCCTAAGGTTTTAAGGGGGTTGAAGGGGTTTGAAGGGGTTTGAGGGGTTTGAA
>DLXL01000083.1:0-3532 GCA_003448025.1 Saprospirales bacterium
AGAAATAAATTGCTAAAAAGCGAACTGCATACGAATAAGATTTGGCTTACGCTTCAAAGTTTAAGCCATGACCAGCGTATAAGGTTTCAACGTTTTTTACGATCGCCTTATTTCATAACCAGCAAGACTATGTCTGTACTGGCTGAATGGCTTATTCGACAAATCGAAAAAGGCGAAAAAGGGTTTGACCGGATGCAAGCCTGGAGTCGCTTATTCCCGGATACTGCCTACGATGACGTTAATTTCCGCAAACAATGTTCAGAGTTAATGCGTCATACAAGTGTATTTATGGCGCAGGAAAACTTTAGTATTGATGAAGTCCGCCAGTCCATAGAAACCCTGACGTTTGCTGTCAAACATAGAGTAGAGCCTGCTTTAAGTGGTACAATGCGACAAGCGAGGCACCTGCTTGATGAAAAAAGCTATCGGTCTTTCGGTGATTTTTTATCAAATTTCAAATTGGAGAAGCTTTATTATGAAATGAATGACTACTCCGTAAAAGTCAATACCAGGACCAATCTTGAGGCGCTGTCTACTCAACTTGATCTGTTTTTTTTACTGGAGAAACTCAAAATTTTCAGTGCAGCTATTAGTCAACAACGCACCGGCAACTTTGCATACGATCTGCATTTTTTAAAGGAAATCCTGGATTATCTGAAGAACTACCCGGTTGAAAACGTTCCGGAACTTGCTATTTATTACTACTCCTTTTTAACATTGTATGAGGAAGAAGAGGTAACCCATTACTTCAAATTCAGACAATTATTGGATCGGTTTGCCACGCTTATGCCACAACAAGAAGCGATTGAACTTTATGATTCAGCGCTACATTATTGTACAGGGAAATTCAATAAAGGTGACCGGGCTTTTTTTCAGGAGTATTTTGATCTTTTCGAGCAGGCACTTCAAAAAGGTGTTTTCCTTCAAAACGGCGAGTTGGCTGCATGGCGATATACAAATATTGCAGGCGCTGCTTTAGGATTGGGAAAAATTGATTGGGCTGAACATTTCATCGAATCCTATAAAAAACACTTACCCGCCGATACGAGGGAAAATACTTTTATGTTCAATTTAGCCAGGGTTTACCGATTTCAAAAACGTTTTGACGAGGTACTCCCACTACTACAAAACGTTGAATATGAAGACATTGGTGTAAATCTTATAAGCAAACTAACCCTATTGATAACGCATTATGAACGAAAAGACTTTGACGTTTTGGAATCCTTCCTGGATTCTTTCAGGGTCTTTTTAACCAGGCACAAGCATATCCCTCAGCAACGGAGGGCAGGGTACTTAAATCTGTTGAAATACACCCGACAGCTCATCCGATTGATGCCCGGGGATAAAAAATCCATAAAAAAAACAAGGGAAGATGTACTTAAAAATAAAGGTATTATCGTCAACCACGAATGGCTCCTGGAGAAACTCAGTGAGCTTTGACCATATGTCTTTGGATCAGCCGCTCAAAATAATAGTAGGAAACCCCGGCCACCGCTACAGATGCCATCCCGGCTAATAAAAAAATCCATCCACTGGACCATGTTTGCTGAAACTTTCGCATCATAAATTGCACTCCGCGAAACACAATCGGATGCCATAAATACAACGAATAGGATATTAAACCCAGCCAATTCAGCAATTTAGCCGGAATTTCAGGGAGTTTTACAGGTATTTGGAAATAAAACGCAACTAACCCTGTTGTCAGCAGCAGCAGAACAATCCGGTCCCAGCCATATACCAATGTAAACGCCTGGAATCCTACCGGCCAAAGGAAAAACACGAGGCTAAACAGTATAAATGGTATAATAAAGAACCTGTTTTCCCGTCGATCAGATACACCCAGCCACATACCTGCCAAAAAAAAGCTGATGTGGTTTGCCACCTGTACGTATGCCGGCCACCAAAAAGACTGATCCTGTGCAGCCGGATCAAACCACCTAAACGCGATATATACAGCTAAAGCAAAGCTACACAGCCACATAAATCCGATGCTCCATTTCCATCGCTGGGCACTCCACAGGATCAATGGGAAGAAGGCGTAAAATACCAACTCGCAACCTATTGACCATGCTCCGGTGGCAATATCCCGGGCCGGATTCACCCATCCAAATAACCCGGTAACATTGAGCATGATATCAATAACAGGCCGTTCCACATCATCAATGAGGAGACTGCAAAGGGTTGTTAGCCAAAGCAGGGGAAAAATGCGCCAAAATCGCTTTTGAAAATATAAAAAGACCGATTCCGCAGAAGCCTTCAGACATCCACTATATACAAGAGTAAGGGTGAGGCCACTTAAGACAAAAAAAATGCTTACCGCATATACGCCTAGTCTGCCCTGCAAACTGGCAGCATCCCAACGGCCATTCAGCCACTTATCAAAATGGAACACCATCACCGCGAGTGCCATAAGGCCCCTCAAATAATCCAGTGATTCGTATCGGCCGGCAGAAGGGTGGGTCACACGTTGAAACGGAAGTGCATGAGATCGCCATCTACCACCACATATTCTTTCCCCTCTACAGACATTTTACCAGCCTCTTTTACTTTTGCTTCAGAGCCAAGTGTAATAAAGTCATTGTACTTGATTACTTCAGCGCGAATAAAGCCTTTTTCAAAATCCGAGTGGATAACACCGGCGGCCTCAGGCGCCTTGGCGCCACGACGTACAGTCCAGGCACGCACCTCTTTAACCCCTGCTGTAAAATACGTTATGAGATTGAGCAACTTGTACGCAGAATGTATAAGACGGTTTACTCCGGGTTCTTCCAGACCCATCATTTCCAAAAACTCCTGCCGCTCCTCTTTGGTATCTAATTCTGCAATTTGCGCCTCAATACCAGCACAAATAATAAGCACTTCGGCATTTTCAGCAGCTACCGCTTTTTTAAATGCTTCTGTATGAGCATTCCCGGTCAGAATTGCACCTTCATCCACATTACAAACATATAATACCGGCTTGGCAGTCAATAATGTCAACTCCTTAGTAATCAAATACTTAGCGTCATCATCCATGCTGGAGAGCAATTCCCGAACTACCCGCCCGGTCTCCAGGTGAGCCTTTACAGCAGTTAAAGATTCTACCACCTTTGCTTCTTCTTTATTGCCGGCTCTGGCTGCCCGTACACCTTTGTCCAGGCGTTTTTCAACCGTTTCTAGATCTTTAAAACTCAACTCAAGATCAATGATCTCTTTATCCCGAACGGGATTCACTGAACCGTCCACATGCACCACGTTATCGTCGTCAAAACAACGCACTACGTGAATTATCGCATCCACCTCCCTTATATTGGCCAAAAACTGGTTTCCAAGACCTTCACCTTTACTTGCGCCTTTGATCAACCCGGCGATATCCACTATTTCTACCGTAGTGGGCTGTGTCTTTTGAGGCACCACAATTTCTGTAAGCTTATCCAGCCTAACATCTGGCACGACAATCATACCTACGTTAGGATCCTTGGTTGCAAATGGATAGTTAGCCGCCAGCGCTTTACCGTTGGGCAGTGCATTGAAGAGCGTGGATTTGCCGACA
>DLXL01000083.1:3687-3928 GCA_003448025.1 Saprospirales bacterium
TTGAAGAGCGTGGATTTGCCGACATTAGGAAGGCCGACGATACCGCATTGAAGTGCCATGTGTATAGGAGATTTTACTGAGCTTCCGAATATGATTCCGAAAGCAATCGAATTGCGGGCGCAAAAATAGATTTAATTTGGGGAAACTGGAGTATTTCTTAAAACTTCTGTACTTGTTTTCCCACAACATAACAATAAATCATGTATCGAGAGCCCGTGGAGGAATCCATGCCGTTCTTGAA
>DLXL01000292.1:0-320 GCA_003448025.1 Saprospirales bacterium
CAGCAGGTAGGAGCGGTAGATGAACAGGTCTACCTCGTTACCGGAGAGCTCAGCGGCTTTTTTCTCGTCCCAGAGGTAAGAAACGTGTTGGAAGGATTTTTGCGACATGACTCTTATTACATTGAATTTCCAATACCTACCAGAAAGATGGAGGCCATGATCAGTGCCAGCCCCAGTAAAAAGGTGCGGAAGGTGGCTTGTGAAACACCTTTCCATTCCTGAAGCCAGAGCCCCCAGGCATTGGCGGTGAGGATGATGGTGGCCATGTGCAGAATCCAGGAGGAGGCGCCGTTGCCCAGGCGGGATTCGCCCATGCCGTA
>DLXL01000292.1:549-1112 GCA_003448025.1 Saprospirales bacterium
GCGTCTTTTTTGCCAAAATCGCCGAAACTGCGGTTTTTCCACATCAGATACACACACCAAAGCAGGTTGGTGGTGAGTCCGCCCCAAAGCACCACGATGTAGGTAACGTTGTTTTGAAACAACGGATTGGCGCCGTNNAGGTGACATTGTTTTGAAACAGCGGATTGGCGCCGTTTACGACGGCTTGTTCGGCCATGGGTTTTCCGGCTTCGATTCCGAAATTGAAAAACGAGCTGAGTACGCCCGAGATCACGGCAATAATCAGGCCTTTGACCAGACTGAACTCGGCTGTGGAGGCCGTTTTTTGATTTTCGGTGAGTTCGCGCTCCTTGTGCATGCCCGCACGACCCGTAACGACAATCCCTGCCAGGCAAACCAATACCCCGAAAAGCACTATTTGACCGCCCGTTTGTTGCGCCATTTCTACGATACCCACTTTACCTGCCACCGGGTGAAAGGCATAATACACCGGCGGTACCAGCGATCCGAAAGCGGAACAGAAGCCAAGTACCACAGAGTTGCCGAGCGACATGCCCAGGTACCGCACTCCGAGTCCGTAGGTC
>DLXL01000292.1:1288-1566 GCA_003448025.1 Saprospirales bacterium
GCCCACCGATGCCCCAGAGCAATCCCATCAGATAGGTGAACGCTTTCACATGGCCTTCGGTGGCGCCTATGATCCCGTTGAAATCAGGCACTGTGAGCCAGGCTGCCACGAAGGGTGCGATCAGCCAGGAAAATAATCCGCCAAACAGCCAGAATACTTCCCAGGACCAGGCTTTCACCTTTTTAAACGGCATATAAAAGCTGCCGGAAGCAATACCGCCGATGGTGTGGAAGAGAATACCGAGGAGCATGGAGGAAGGGTTTGATGTATCCCGGAAT
>DLXL01000292.1:1759-7294 GCA_003448025.1 Saprospirales bacterium
GGGTTTGAGGGGTTTGATGTACCGGCGGGTTTAGCCGCCGAAGGTTTGAAGGTTTCACAAAGATAACCTTATTCCTGTTCAGGTAACGCGGGCCAACAGGGCAAAAAAAGGGGATTTTTCGCTTTTGGCAAAAAATCCCCGAACTATATCTTGTTCAGTCTCATCAACTCAACTTTCCCGGAATATCATTCCTCAAACCCCTCAAACCCCTCAAACTGCGGCGGCTAAACCCGCCGCTACATCAAACCCCTCAAACTGCGGCGGCTAAACCCGCCGCTACATCAAACCCTTTCCGGCGCGAGGCTCCATTTTTCCGGAGACCGCCAAAGTGCAGAGAGCAGTAATTCCCGCATGAAGAAGAATTCTTTGGGCATGCGGTCATAGGCTTTGGAGAAAAGTTCTTCATGGCCAAGGAGCTCCTGCTTCCACAGTTCACGGTCTACGTTCATGATTTCATTGAATTCGTCGCGTGTGAAGCTATCCATGCCATTCCAGTCCATATCCCGGTAACGCGGGCGCCAGCCGATGGGGCATTCTACAGCGCTTGCGCGACCTTTGCTGCGTTGAACGATCCATTTCAGCACGCGCATGTTATCGCCGAAGCCCGGCCACGCGAAATCGCCGTTGGCGTTTTTGCGGAACCAGTTTACCCCGAATATGCGTGGCGCATTGGGGAGATCGCGACCAAACTGAAGCCAGTGGTTGAAATAATCGCCCATGTGGTAGCCCAGGAAGGGCAGCATGGCGAATGGATCGCGGCGTACTTTACCCAATTCTCCGAAAGCAGCGGCGGTCATTTCACTGCCCATGGTAGCGGCCAGGTACACACCGAAATTCCAGTTGAAGGATTGGTATACCAGCGGAATGGCGCTGCTGCGGCGGCCGCCGAAGACAAAAGCGGTAATAGGTACCCCGTTTGGATTGTTCCAATCGGAATCAATCACTGGGTTTTGGTAAGCCGGGGCAGTAAAACGGGCGTTTGGATGTGCTACCGGTTTGCCACTTTCTTTGTCCCATGGCAGGCCGTTCCAGCCGATCACGCCCTCTGGCACTTCTTTGCTCATACCTTCCCACCATACATCTCCATCTGGCGTAACACCTACGTTGGTAAAGATGGTATTAGCCCTTATGCTGGCCATTGCATTCGGATTGGTTTTTTGATTCGTGCCCGGTGCTACGCCAAAATAACCAGCTTCGGGATTGATGGCGTACAGTCTGTTGTCGTCACCTTTATGAATCCAGGCAATATCGTCGCCCACGGTGGTTACTTTCCATCCCTCCATTTCTTTGGGCGGGATCAGCATGGCAAAGTTGGTTTTGCCACAAGCGCTTGGAAAAGCGGCAGCGACATAGCTTTTTTCCTGTTGAGGGGATTCTACACCCAGAATCAGCATGTGTTCAGCGAGCCAGCCTTCATCGCGCCCCATTACACTGGCTATGCGCAGGGCGAAACATTTTTTACCCAGCAGTGCATTGCCTCCATAACCACTTCCATAAGAAATGATGAGGCGGTCTTCAGGGAAATGGCTGATGTATTTGACTGTTGGGTTGCAAGGCCATTTCACATCTTCCTGACCTGGTTTCAAAGGCGCACCCAGGGTGTGCACACATTTAACCGTATTTTCATCGAGATAGGGTAGGGTCTCGCTTCCCATTCGGGTCATGATCTTCATATTGATCACCACGTATTCGGAGTCGGTGATCTGGATGCCGTATCGGGAGAGTTTGGAGCCTACCGGACCCATGCAGAAGGGAATGACATACATCGTCCGTCCGCTCATACAGCCTTTGGTAAGGTCTTCTAACAGGTTTTTCATTTCCCTGGGGTCCATCCAGTTATTGGTAGGACCGGCATCTTCCTTGCGGCGACTGCAGATATAAGTGCGGTCTTCCACGCGTGCCACATCGCTGGGGTCGCTGAAACAGGCAAAACTGTTGGGGCGTTTTTCAGGATTTAGCTTGATAAACGTGCCTTTTTCGACCAGCATTTGGCACATGTGGTCGTATTCTTCCTGAGAGCCAGTGCACCAGTGCACGTTTTGGGGTTGAAAGTGCTGAGCCATCAGATCAACCCAATTGGTCAGTTCGGTATTGATGGTCATTTGAAAAGCGGTTTTAGCTGGTTCAAACATCGAAATTGTCTTTAAAAATGAAAAATAGGAAGCATTTTCAAAATATGCACCAGGTCTTTGGCGGGTTAGGGCATAAAGGTATCATGATGTGATTTATGTTGGTTAGTAGTGAGGCAACTTCTTTGAGCGCTTTTGAGGAAAGGCAATAGAACAATGCAAATTCGTTGTTTCGATGGGAATGGTTTCCTCGGATGACAAAGTCTGTTCATTAAGATATGGCATGGGTTGTTCAGAAAGAAAATCCGTCTATTGATGCAATGGCGCCGGTTTTTCGGAAATCGGAATTCAGGTAAGGTTTCTGTAACGGATCAATTTTTGCTTATGGTTTAGGATTTAACCTTACTTTCGCCAATTATACCCACCGGAAAGTGGTTTGCGAAAACCCCTATATCCCGACGATATGAAAATTGAGCGTTAGAAGTGATTCCAACGCTTGCTTATGTTCTTTGATATTTTTGAAGAAGTCGAGTATGGCTTTACGAAATTCAGTGAAGTGCTCATAGAAATTATAAGAAGTCACCTCCTTTCGTAAATACTTCCATAATCGCTCGATGAGGTTTAGATTTGGGGCGTATGGAGGAAGATAGATTACCTTGCACCAAGTGTTTTCAGCCAGCCATTCTTTGAGGTGTTTTGAATGGTAATAAGGGGCGTTGTCGCAGATATTGATAATCGTTTTTTGGGGATGCCTTCGATGCTGTTTTTCCCAAAGTTTGATGCACGATTGTGCATTGATCCGATCGGATTCAACCACCAGGACATCCGTAACCTCGTTTGCATTCAGGGCTCCGTTGATATTGACTCTTTTACGACCTGGATTAGAGGGTATTTCGAAGTCCTCTCCTTTGTAGATCCAGCCGTAATCAGGGCGGGTATTGTGTTGAGGGTGTAAGGCATCATTGAAGTAAACTACTTGATTATCATTCGATTGTGCCAAAATATCGGTTAACTCCTTTACAAATTGCTCTTGTGCTTCGCGATTCGCCTTAAGACCAACTCCTTTGGTTTTTTTGTAGCTAAAGCCCAATCGGTGGAGCAGTTTGACGACTGCTGACAAGGAATATCGAACCCCAAACTTCAACTGAATGTAGGCGGCGACTTGCTTACTGTTGATATACAAACCTTGACGAATTTCTGATCGCAACAACTGCTCTTCTTCTTCTGTCAATTGTCCAGAATATGCCACAAAAAAGTCCTTCAGATAATCATCCAAACCCAAATCTGCAAAACCTTGCTGGTAACGGTAAACAGTCGAATCATCAATCCCAAGACTTTCGGCTATCATCTGGGCCGTAAAACCCTGATGAAGCATCAACAAAACCGTCACCTTGATGTATACACGTTTATCCTTGTGCTTCCGTTGAAGCAAGCGAAGGCGTTTGATCGTGTCATCATCAAGTTGAATCATCTCACAAAGTTAAAATATGTTCCATTTTCGCAAACCACTTTCCGGTGGGTATACAATCTAACGAAGGACAATCTTTCTATGAGGAAATTAATTCTACTTACCAGCCTGTTGGCTATATCTTTTAGTGTCAGCCTCCATTCAGAAAATCCTTTGGATTTTTGGTTGATGCGCTTTTTACAGGTAGGAGCTCCTCCAACCTGCTCCATCAGCGGCCCGGATTATGCATGTGATAATACCAGCGGGATCATTTTCACCGGCCCGGCCGGAATGGCCAGCTATGCATGGAGTATCAGCGGCGCCGGGAGTATACCCGGCCCTACTAATCAGCAAACCGTCAGTGTATCTTCGGGGAATTTTCTACTTGATTTTACCCTGACACTTACGGTGACGGATGCCAATAATAGCAGCAGCACCTGTAACAAAATCGTGTATATATATTTGCCAAAACCTCCGGCAAATATTACCATTAACCCTAGTCCGGCCTGTTTTGGTACTACCCTGGATCTATCCATCAGTGCTGCGTCAAGTTCCACCGTGGCCTGGTCAGGAGAAGGCGTCACTGATTCCGATGGTACATTTATTCCCGACGGATTTGGCGGTTTCATTAATAAAACCAATGCTGTGCCAGTCTCAGCCGGTATAAAAACCTATGAGGTAACGGTCACGACAGATTATGGCTGTACCAATTCCGGTACTGCCACGGTGACAATTGGCCAGCCAATCAATTTAAGCACCACGGTAACCAACACCTGTAGCGGTGGCAGTACCGGCGCCATTGATTTGACTGTTACCGACGGTACCCCGGCATTTACCTACAACTGGACTGGCGGTGCCACCACGCAAGATCGCACCAATCTTGCTGCAGGAACCTATACCGTGACTGTATCCGATGCAGGTGGGTGTACCAAGACGATTTCGGCTACCGTTGGGCAAAATCCACTGCCGTCGGCATCCATAAGTATTGCGCCTAATGACACCTTCTGTCTTGGCTCAAACGTAACCTTGACGGCAAGTGGCGGCGTTTCTTATCTGTGGAGTAATGGTTCTACCACAACAGCTATTACAGTCTCCCCCCCCTCTCAAAATATTTATTTCGTGACGGTAACCGGCGCCAATGGCTGTACAAAGACTGCTATCGCTTCGATTGTGCCACGTACGGCAATCTCCTTGAATTCGCCTACGATAGTCCAGCCCACCACCTGTTCGTCTTCTGATGGAAGTATTACGCTGAATGTTGTGGGGGCTACCGGGTATGATTCCTACCAATGGAGTACGCCAAACGGTAGTGGTCTGGTGCCTACACAAAAAAATCAGTCCGGCCTTACGGTGGGCACTTATAATGTGACCGTGACCAGCGGTTACGGTTGCACCGCTACAGCCTCTTATGTGCTAACCGGCCCAGGCGGTTGTGATTGTCCTACCATCGGCTCCTTATCGGCAAGCCCAAGTCCGGCCTGCGTGAATCAGAATGTTACCCTAACCGCCTCCGGTCTGGCCAACATGGGCAGCACCTATGGCATTGTATTCAAATCATTTGCAGCGCCAACGGCTGATCCATATACCGGAGGAACCACCCTGGCTACGGTGAACAACAACCAGTTGGGAGGCGGAGGAACTTCAGCCACGGCTACAGTTACTATTGCTTCCAGTGGCATAAAGTATTTATATGCCATTCTAACTCCGGTGCCGAGTTCGCCCGCTTGCCGTCCTTCTGCAACTACTACCCTGAATGTAGATATTATTCCGCCCAGCATCACCTGCCCGGCCAATGCCACGGTGAGTGCAAATGCGAGCTGCCAGGGCACGATTGGAAGTTATTCTGCCGCCTCTCTGAGCGACAACTGCAATCCAAGCCCCACGGTGACGCAAAGCCCGGCTTCCTCGACGGTGCTTACCGGCCACAACGCCACGCAAACGGTGACCCTTACGGCCAACGATGGGAACGGCAACACCTCCACTTGTACGCTCACCGTGACGCTCAAAGACGTGACGCCG
>DLXL01000292.1:7435-7955 GCA_003448025.1 Saprospirales bacterium
CAAAGACGTGACGCCGCCCAGCCTGACCTGCCCGGCCAATGCCACGGTGGCGGCCAATTCAAGTTGCCAGGCTACAGTTGGCACAAGAACTGCCGCTTCTCTGAGCGATAACTGCAACCCCTCTCCCACAGTAACCCAATCGCCGGTGGCAGCGACCATCCTGACCGGACACAACACTGTGCAAACAGTAACGCTGACTGCCAACGACGGGAACGGCAACACTTCCACCTGTACCATGACGGTGACGGTAAAAGACGTTACGCCGCCCAATGTTACCTGCCAGAGCAACGTGACCATCAATGCGAATGCCAGCTGCCAGGGCGCCTTGGGACTTTACACTTTGACCGGTACTGACAACTGTTCTCCGAGCCTGGGTTACACCCAAAGCCCTTCCAATGGAACAATTCTTTCCGGACACAACACTGTTCAATTGGTGACCCTCACGGCTAGCGACGATGCCGGTAATACCGCTACCTGTCCACTGCCGGTGCCACTCAAAGACGTGACGCCGCCCAGCATC
>DLXL01000437.1 GCA_003448025.1 Saprospirales bacterium
ATATCAAAAACTGCCCGTCCATGGAGCAATCGTTTGGCAACATCAAAGACACTACGCTGCAGGAGGCCCTGGACCATCCGTAGTTTAAAAAATACTGGAACATCACCAAGGATCAGATTGCAGTCTGCAAGGATTGCGAGTTCAGGTATATCTGCACAGATTGCCGGGCATACCTGGAGAATCCGCACGACATGTACGCCAAGCCGCTCAAATGCGGCTACAACCCCTATACCTGCGAGTGGGAAGAATGGAGCACCAACCCACTCAAACAGCAGGCTATTGATTATTACGGTATGCGCGAAGTGCTGCCGGAATTCAAATTGAAACCAGACTATGTCCCACCGAGATCAACCGGAACCTCCTCAACTTAACGAACGGGAGCAAATACAGTACCTGCTGGGCAATCCGCCCTCCTGGATGATGCGTTATGGCATCTCTGTGATGCTGGGCCTTTTCAGCCTGTTGCTCGCACTGAGCTATCTGATTCATTACCCGGATACCGTATCAGGTAGAGTGGTGCTCACTACCCAAAATCCGCCCATTCGGCTGATGGCCAAAACCGGCGGCAGGGTGCAGGAAATTCTGGTGCAGGATAAACAAGAGGTAGAAAAAGGGCAGGTACTGGCCGTGCTCGAAAATACCGCCCACTGGCAGGATGTCCTGCGCCTCGAACAATGGCTGTTGGACACCTCGGCCCATGACAGTCTGCCTGAACCTCTGGAGCTGGGTGAGCTGCAAAACACCTTTGCTACCCTGGCGCAACAATGGAAAGACAAACAGTACTTCGATGCCTTTAACGGTGTGGCGGAGAAGATTGGCTACCTGGAGCGCCAAATTCAGGGGCTGGAACAAATCCGCAGCAGCCAGGTTAACCAACTGGCCATATTTAAACGGGATTATGCCCTGGCGGAAAAAACATTCCGCCGGCAACAGCAACTGCACAAGGAAAAAATCAGTTCGGACCAGGAACTGGAAGCTGCTGAAATGACCTTTCTGGGGCATCAGCGACAACTGGAAAGCGCACGGGCCGCGCTCTTTCAGCAGGAATTGCAAATCCTGCAATTGCAAGGGCAAATTCTGGACCTCAAACAAGGCAAATCCGATAACCACAACAGCAAAAACCTGGCAGTTTCATCGGGATTAACCCAACTAAAAAGCGCCATTGACTCCTGGAAACAAACCTTTCTGGTGGTGGCGCCCATTGCGGGCCGGGCTTCGTTCTCCCGTATCTGGAGCGCGCAGCAATCCCTGAACGCCGGGGAAGAAGTCATGGCCATTGTGCCGGAACACAACAACGCATCGGCTGCATTACTGGGCAAGGTTCAACTTGCCATGGCAGATGCGGGCAAAGTGGCCGGCGGCCAACGGGCCATCCTCAAACTGGATGGCTATCCGGAGCAGGAATACGGCGTGGTAGAAGCGCGGGTGGCCGGGATGTCGCTGATCCCGCAGCAGGAAAACAAAGAACCCGTATATTTGCTTGACCTGGATTTGCCTTCCGGATTATTTCGTTCGGATAAAAAAGAAATCCCTTTCCGTCAGGAAATGAGCGGAGAGGTGCGCCTCATCACAGAAGACAAACGCGTACTGGACCGCATATTCAACCAACTAAGCAGTTTGTTCCATCAGGTGTAAGTCTATTTGCGCTAAATGACTTTTCTTTACGTGTTTCACTTCAGAAAAGTAGTTATGACGCCTGCTTCAGCCTCTGCAATCCTGGGATTGTTTTCCCTGCTGATTATATCCGCCTGCCATACAGGCCAAAACCTGCCCAAATCGCAGCCAACCCCTGCACCGGTTTTGCCAAAAACGGAAACCCTATCCCTGGTGTTTGCAGATACACTGTTGGAAAACAGGTATCCACAAGTTCCTGAATGAAGCCTGCAAAGATCCTACGGTAGCAAGGAGCTGACATTTGTGGCATAATATATCCAGACCTCTTTTATTGTCCTGCCACAGGTTCACATACAATTATCCGGGGCAAGCGCGGTTCGTTTTGCATATACCTGCAATTCCAGGAGGTTTTCATTTTACTCATTTCCCGCATAAATGCTTTGGCATAGTTAGAGGAAACGTATATCTTTTGACGCTTTTGTAAATAGGACCCTATGGAGTCTAAGGGCACAAAAGCCTGCTTTTTATGCTGCAAATACACCGGCATATCATGTTGTTCTGAGCTTTCCAGGATTAGCTGTTGGTTGGTCCCGAATTTTTTTCGGAAAAGATCATATTCAGCATTGGGATTGAAATAGTGCTGATAATAATTGTGATTCAATCCTGGATAATAATGGTTTTCCTGGTCCATGCCTTCTCTCAGGTACTTTCGAACCTGATAAACACCTAAACCATAAGAAAAGGCGCTGTACAAAAGCAGCAGGCTGTATGCGAGCGTCTTGTAGGACGCCTGTAGCTGACTGAACGAAACATGTATGGATGCGGCAACCAGTAATGAAAATACGGGCAATAAAACCAGATAGATCCGCTCGGGTGGCATATCTCCCCGAAGCGCCGAAAACAGAAAAGGAAGTAGCAAAACCAAATACAGCCAGCCAAACTGCTTGCGCAGAACATTCCCTTGCCGCCATCCTAAGTAGGTCCCGGCAATTAAAACCGGCAACAGAAGCCACCTTCCACTAAAAAAATGCGAAAAAACCAATCCAAATTTCTGGAAATGTTCGCCCTGAAATGACTTCCCTGCTGCAAAATATTCGCTGTTTTGCATTTGGTCCATAACGGGCAGATACGCAACAACTGCCAAAGCTGCCCCGGCTACCAGGAGGCCAAACAGCAGTAAAAACGCTTTAATTCCTTCAGTGCGCGAAAAAACGGCCTGCGTAATAACGCAACTACCAATGGCTGCCGCCCAGAAATAGAGATTAGAAGGCAAGGTGTACAACAAAACCAGTACAGATAGTGCCAGCCCTAACTGTTGCAAGCGCGCCAAAGGTTTTCCTGCAGCCCATTGCAATATCAACGCCGATATAGCTGCAGACGCCGTCATGCTCAAGGCATAACCCCGTACCTGAAAGGCATAGGCCTGAAACGTAACCCCTGACAGCAAGACAAGTACAGACAACCAACCGGCAGAATGTCCTCCTATTTGAATGCCTGCACGATACACCAGCCAAAGCGTAATCATAGAAAAAGCCAAGGGCATCAAACGGATGAGCCAAGGATGTTCCAGCAGCTCGCCAATGCTGTCTACGGCTGTTATGGTGGTCCAAAAACAATAAAAAACATTGGACAGAATATGATTATTTGGTACATGATAATCTGTCAGTACGGTACCGATACCTTTGAAGACAAACTTTTCAAGGGTATAGATTTCATCGTTCCACAAAGCTTCACTGGCGTGAAAATAAGCCGCCGAAGCGGCCAGTAGCACACAAAGTGCGGTGGAAATACGTTGTAAGTTGGGAGTCATGTGATTCAAAATGATTCTATTTGAATTTGAGATTCCTCGAAAGTCCGGAAGAAACGGACTTTTTGCTTTCTCCAGGCAGGTATTTGATATTTCAAGATTGTATGCGGTAGACCAAAGTTATAGTTTTTGTATCACTGCATACTACTGGACATTTTGGTTTCAGACGTTTTTGGAAACCTTATAGGTCTGAAACCAAAATGTCCAGTAGTGTGGTATCACCGTTCAAACAGAGCATTCACTTCATCCAGAATGTAGAACCAGTTTTGTCAACTTTTCCTGGCAAAACCACCGACAAGTCGGATTCACGTCTCCAGTTTACCCGGGATTTACGACCTTTGCCCCATGATTAAAATTGGCACACGCGGCAGCAAGCTTGCACTCTGGCAAGCGGAATTTACCCAGGCAGAATTGGCCAAAATAGGGGTGGAAAGTGAACTCGTGATCATCAAAACCCAGGGCGATCTGGTGCAACACCTGAGTTTCGACAAACTCGAAGGCAAGGGCTTTTTCACCAAAGAAATTGAAGATGCCCTGCTTCGCGGAGATATAGACCTGGCCGTGCACTCTATGAAAGACCTGCCCACCAGTCAGCCGGAAGGACTGGTGATTACGGCCGTTTCCTATCGGGACAATCCTTCTGATCTGCTCCTCATCAGGCCGGAAGCCTGGGCGGATCAGGCGCTGCTCAAGCTCAAACCCAATGCTGTGGTGGGCACCTCCGCCAACCGCCGCAAAGCGCAACTTACGGCCTTCAGGCCCGATGTGCAGCTCAAAGATATCCGCGGGAATGTGCCCACCCGACTCGAAAAACTCCGCGCCGGCGATTTCGATGCCATTTTCCTGGCCGCAGCCGGGGTGAGCAGGCTGGGGCTGGATACCTCTGATCTGAAAGTACTGGAACTACCCGCACGCGAGTTCGTGCCCGCGCCCGCACAAGGGGTGCTGGCCTGGCAAACCAACCGCCACGACACCGCCACCCGACTCCTTCTGAAAAAAATCCACCACCCGGAAATATCCTCCTGCACCAATGTGGAACGCCGGGTACTGCAACTCATGGATGGTGGATGCCAACTGCCACTGGGCGCCTATTGCGAGCGCGATGCCGCCGGCAATTACCACGCCTTTGCCGCCTGCGAAATAGACGGCACGCTCCGCAGGGCACGCATTTCCTCCAGCACCTCTTTCGGATTGGCGGAAAAACTGGTGGAAGGAATTAAAGCGGGGAAGTGAAAGGCGTCTAATAAATCATAGACCAATGTAGAGAAAAAAATGAACCACGGAGTCACAAAGGACACAAAGTTTAGCAGTCTTTGTGTCCTCTGTGACTTCGTGGTTCAATCATTTATGGTTGTAAATTTGACAAACCCACCTATAACTTTTCCAGCACGAAATTCGTCAATTTGGTAAACAGGTGGCGTGTGGCATTATCCCCATAAATACCGTGGTTTCGATTGGGGTAGTAATAGGTCTCGAAAGGTTTGTTAGCTTTTACCAGCGCATCGATCATTTCTACTGCCTGTTGCCAATGCACATTGTCGTCGGCCATACCATGACAAAGGAGGTAGTTGTCGCCGCGCAGCAGTTTGGCAAAATTGATGGGAGCGTTTTCCTCATATCCCGCCGAATTATCTGTAGTGGTGTGCATATACCGTTCGGTGTAGGCGGTATCGTACCATTTCCAGTTGGTAACCGGCGCCACGGCCATAGCCATTTTAAATACATCTGCCCCTTTGAGGATGCAGGAAGTACTCAGATATCCGCCAAAACTCCAGCCCCAGATACCCAGCCTGTTCGGATCGGCCCAGGGCTGTGCGCCCAGGTATCGGGCTGCCGCAATCTGATCCTCGGTCTCGTATTTGCCTAATTGAAGTTGGGTACATTTTTTGAAATCACGCCCACGAGCACCGGTACCACGGTTGTCAACACTGGCCACTACATAACCTTTTTGTACCAGCATTTGATGCCAGCTGCCCATATACCCATCATATTGATTTTGAACAGTTTGGGAGCCAGGTCCTCCATAGTTGTCGAATAAAATGGGGTATTTTTTTGTTGAATCCAACACTGCCGGGCGCATCATCCAGCCATTCAACACTGTGCCGTCGGCCAAAGAGAACTGAAAAAATTCTTTTTGCACAAAGCCATATTCCTGCCGGAGTTTGCGCACCCGATCATTTTTGGTAAGCACCCGAAGCGTATCATCATTTCGGTCGCAAATAGCCACTACCGGTGGTGTGTTGGCGTTTGACCAGGTATGGGTGAAATAGTCGAATGTAGGACTAAAATCGGCCGTGTGTGTGCCGGAAGGCGGGGTAAGCAATCGCGAACCGCCTCCATTGAGGTCTACTTCCCAAATCTGGCGGTCCATTGGCGTTGGGGTAGCCGCCTGGAAGTAGGCTTTGCCTTTGGCTTCATCCACGCCATAAAAGCTGGTCACATCGAAATTGCCAGGTGTGAGGCAAACAGGCAGTTCGGCAGCGGCGCGGTTCATTGGAATGCGGTAAATATGATTCCAACCATCACGCTCGCTCATCCATAAAAAATAAGGTTGTTTGGTCAGGAATATCAGTTTGTTGTCTGATTCCACATCCACATAAGCCTTGTCTGTTTCTTCCAGCAACAACTGGGTTGGAATCCACGGGGTTTTATCTTCCAGATCATAAATAGCCCGTTCCGGTTTGGCAAGCAACAGATCCAGGGTGTCCTGACGTCTGTTCAGACGGGTCATAACCAGTTCGTTGTTGGGGGTCCAGTGAAGTCGCGGGCAATAATCATCCTTCTCCAACCCCATCAGGCTACCCACCGTTTTACGCTGAACCCAATCGTACAGATGTACACTTACTACGGAATTTGGCTCGCCCACCTTTGGATATTTGAATTTGCTCCGGCGCGGGTACATACCGCCCTCATACCAGGTTAAGCCCATTTCTGGCACCGCACTTTCATCAAAACGAATATAAGCAAGCATGCTGCCATCAGGACTCCAACGGGTGGCCACCATACCGTCGCCATCCACAGGACTAAATTCTTCCTCATATACCCAATCCGGCAGACCATTGATGATTTTATTGATCTCGCCATCGTAGGTGATCTGAACCCTGCTTTCATTCATTATATCCCTTACATACAAGTTGTTACCCAGCACATAAGCCACTTTATTGCCATCAGGGGAAAACGCCGTGAACTGCTGCGCTCCCTGCTCGTCAATTGGGGTAATTTTTTGGGTTTTAAGGTTATACACATAATATTTGGCCAAAACGGAATGCCGGTACACCGGTTCTGTTTCTGTACGCAACAGCAGTTTGGTTTCATCCTCGCTGAATTCAAACTGGTCGAAACCTCGCACGGGCTCGGGGAGATCAAGCACTATGGTGGAGTCAAATGCTTCATTACGCACGTCGCGGATATGAAGCACTCCATCCTGATCAGCTTCCACATAATGAACCCCGTCTTTCAGGTATTGAAAATTGGCGCCCGACTGTGGATAGAACTTAAAAAAAGAAAAACAGTCGTCGAGTGTGATGCTCTTTTGCGCGGTTAGCGACAAAGGCAGGAACAGAAGCCAGATAAGAGAGCGAATAGATGCCATTTGCATGGGTTAAAAATTTCGGCGAGCCGAAAGGTAGTTCGACTCGCCGAAAATGGAGGATTTCAACCCACCAAAGCATGTTTTTTTATCCTGAACAGCAGGATCAGGTCCGACTTTTGATTCGGATATTGACAAATTCCACGCCAACAGAAAAGGCCATGGCAAAATAGATATAGCCTTTTGGAATGTGAAAATCGAGTCCTTCCCCCACCAGGGCTACTCCGATCATAATCAAAAATGCCAGGGCTAATACCTTTACAGCCGGGTGACGATTTACAAAATTGCTGATTGGAGCAGCTGCAAGCATCATTACAGCCACAGATACCACCACGGCTGCGATCATCACTTCGATATGCTCCACCATACCAACGGCTGTAATGACAGAGTCGAGGGAGAATACCAGGTCGAGGATAATAATCTGGGAAATAACTGT
>DLXL01000054.1 GCA_003448025.1 Saprospirales bacterium
TGTAAATGCCTTCGTGCCTTCCTTCCTCCTTGCGCCTTTCCCACACAAAAGTATAAATCCCGCGGCTTTTCTGATCTTAGCCGGATGAAATGGATGATGCTGATTTTTTTCTGGTGCTGCTGGATAGCCTGTTCAACACCGGTTCAAAAACCACTAATGCCCGCATTTTATTGTTGGGAAACGGTTTTTAATCCGGATACCGCCTCTGTTGCGCTTCTGGACTCAATGAATTGCAACACGCTGTATATCAAAATATTAGACATTGGAAAAAATGCTTCTTCCGGCATTATCGAACCTTATGCCCGATTGGAACTGCGCGATTCCAGCCTGTGGCGCAGTAGGGAGGTGATCCCCTGTGTGTTTATCACCAACGAAGTTTTTGATGCCATCAGTTTGGAAAAAAATGAATGGCTCGCCGTAAAAATAGCCTCAGTTGCACGGGATTTTGCTCCTTTTCAGGAATTTCAGGTGGATTGCGATTGGACGGCTGGTACCCGCCAGTCGTACTTTTTGTTTTTAAAAAACCTACGTAAAAAATTACCTGAGCATACCATTTTGAGCGCCACCATCCGGTTACATCAATACAAGTTTCCGCAAAAAACCGGTGTACCTCCTGTAAACCGCGGTATGCTGATGTGCTACAATACCGGAGATGTAGACGAAGAATCAAAACGCAACAGCATTTTTCATCCGGAAGATTGTCGAAAATATCTGGAGGGGGCGCCAAAGCAATATGCGCTTCCACTCGACCTGGCTTTACCTTTGTTTTCCTGGGCCCAGGTATTCCGGGAAGGTGAACTGTGGAAAATCATTCCTGGTCCGTTGCCCATGGCAGAAATACGATCTGGAGGTAAATATCGGGAACACCCCTCCCTGGATCCTTTCCCTGCACAACTTTGGGAGGTGCAGGAGGGCACTTTCCTCGGCGGCCATTACCTTCGCCCCGGCGACAGACTCCGGGTATCTGCCGTTTCAGCAAAACTATTGATGGAATCTGCCCGACTGGCCCGTCAACTGGATCTGGCAGAAGATGCCAGGCTGGCTTTTTTTCATCTGGGTATTGCCAATAAAGAACATTTTTCTGCTCAACAGCTTGATCAGGTATGCAAAATCGTACGAAATTAGGCGCTCTGTTAGACTTCCTGCCAAAGTGGTTTGAAGCAGGAACCCTTTGGAAAAAGCTAATACCCGGACTTTCCAAAGTAGCCTGGACTTTCCTGGCTGGAGCCTGGCTGTTGGAACTGTTCTACCCAACGCCAAAGCCTGTAACAGCCCCCTGTGTTCCGCATTCCAAACCATTCCACGGTTACACCTTTTTTGATGCTGATTTTGTAGACGCCAGTGCAGCATATGCGCCTTATTTTTTGAGATTTGGCGATTACTATGAGCGGAATTTTAACCCTGAATTGCTCCAGCAAAAGGAAAATTGTGAAGAATGGACCGAACGTTTTTGCTCCAAAGCGCGCTGGGAAGACGTGGCCGAGGTCATCTATGAATCCGATGCTTACGACCTGGCGCAATTACACGAAGCAGCCTCCGACCCTACGCGCAAAACACCATTGCCATACCGGTTGGAAAATAATGATTTTGCCTATGTAGTAGCCTATAATGGTTGTGCGGAAGTAACCCGTTACCTCACATATGCCAAGCATTGTGAAGAACATGTGGTAGCTAAAGGGGATGGCTGGAGCCCGGCACAACGAAATGTACAGGACATGCTGGAACTGATCCGGGAAGGCAAAGAGCGCTTTTACGAAACTCAATCGGCTTTCGTGCGCTTGCGCTACGTGTACCAGATCGTGCGCCTGGCACATTATGCCGGAGCCTATCAAATGACCGTTGATTTGTACGACGAGCTCATGCCCAAAGTGGACCGAAAAAAACGCAGCGTCATTTTCTATTGGGCGCTCGGCCATCTCGCCGGCGCAATGCAAAAGCTGGGCAAATATCCGGAAGCAGCCTACCGGTACTCCATCATTTTCCGGTATTGTGCCTCCAAACGTACCCAGGCTTATCGCAGTTTTAAGATCCGGGACGACAACGACTGGCAAAAAGCACTGAAGTTGTGCCATAGCAACGAAGAAAGAAGCACCCTGTATATCATGCGCGCCGGAGGGTCGCATACCTGGGCAGCGGCCGATATGGAGGCTATTTATGAGATGGATCCTTCCAACCCGCAATTGGAATTACTACTGGTAAGTGATGTGCAGGAATTAGAAAAGGTGCTGCTGCGCACTAATGTGACTGACCATAAAAACGGCCGGGTAATTGCCAAAATCAAACGCGCAGCAGTGGCCAAACACCTGCTGGATTTACAAAAATTTGTACGCAAGGTTATCCGGGATGCCAAAATCCCCAACCCCAAAATATGGCGCGCGGTAGACGGATATCTGGAACTGCTGGCCAACGACCGTTATGCTGCCGCCAAAACCTGGGATCGACTGGAAAACGAACTGGATCGCAGCAAACAGGATCAAAACGTTTATCAGCAACTCGAAATCTGGCGATGTCTGATGGCTATCATGAACCTGGATACTACCGCTTCCGATACGGTGGACCGGTTGTCGTACAAAGTTCGCAGCCTGACTGCTTTTGATCAGAATCCATATTTCGAGCCTTTTTTGCAGGAGTGGTTATCGGCAGGTTATGCGCAGAACAACCACCCCGGCAAAGCCATGATAGCAGCATACCCTCCGCACACCATCCGCTATAATCCCCGTTTGGATGTGCTGGAAGACCTGCTCCGGCTGAGCAATAATTTCGACCCCATTTTGCTGGAGCGTACGATGATGATTGATACCAATCCGGAGCGCATCAAGGCTTACTTTCTGGAAACCAAAGGCGTTTATTTCCTCAGTCGGGGTGAACCTGAGGCCGCAGCCGCCATGTTCCGGCAGATCAGTCCGGTGGAACAGGCACGCATGACCCAGTTTGTACCCTTTGCCAATCGTTTCGGCGAAAAAATCAACCGGGAGCCTCCCCGGGAAACCGCCTTAAACCGACTGGAAATTGTGGAACAACTCATCGAATTCGAGCAGCAAGGCAGAGCCGCAGCAGCTTTGCAGGATACCAATGAGGCCAAAATATGGCTTCGACTGGGCGATTTTTGGTACAACACTTCCTTCTTCGGATATGAATGGGAAGTTCGGGATTTCCACCGCGACGGCGCCAATCAGGCCCGATTGGCACAAGGGCCCGTTTTCCCACTGGAAGGCGCTCCCGATGGTAACCGGGAAAACCTGGATCTGGGTTTAGCGTTACAGTATTATGAAAAGGCCTACAAAGCCGCCCGAACACAGGAAATGAAAGCCCGTGCCGCTTTTATGGCTGCCCGGGTGCAGCAAAAGCAATGGTTTTGTCATCCGGATTGTACCTACAGACCCGGCAACCCCAATGTTCCCCTATTACCGGCCGAGTACATGAACTACTATGATCTGCTCATAACACGCCATTCCAGGACCCGTTACTTCGAAACAGTGATAAAGGAATGCAAATGGCTGGCGGCATATGCCCGATGACCCCTACTTTTGTGTTTGGAACGCGGGGAACGCGGATGGGAACGGGAACGCGGATGACGCAGATGACGCGGATTTT
>DLXL01000262.1:0-1428 GCA_003448025.1 Saprospirales bacterium
AACGGAGTATAAGCCGGAAAATTTCGGAGTCTTCCAATAAAGTGCCTGAAAGTTGTAATGGCAGATTGGAAGGATTCAAGTCGAACTGCTTGTAAATCAGTAAAATATAATACAAGAGATCGTTTGGTTTGGAAAATTCAAAGGCGTTATAAAAAACCAGATGTTGCCGATCAAAAACCAGAATCTGTACATTTTGTCCTCGAATATTCGCCATGACTGAAAATCCATTCACTTGAGCTTGCAATGAAAACTGCGAAATGAGGGAGACTGCCAAATGCGTAAACTGGTTGGCATCGAAATACGGATTGAGCAGTTGGTGCATTTGCTTTTCCGTTGCCCATACCAGGTAAGCATCCAAGGCGGGAAGGTGCATATAGTCGTACTGGTATTGCCCCTCGGGACTAAGCAAAAGCTTGAAATATTTTTCCAGACTGGATGAGGAAAAAAGTCGTTTGGGTACCAATGTAGAAGCAGGAACGGCTAATGCACAGATCTTGTTCGTATATGACCTTTGCAGCGCAAGTTCCCCCCCAAGAATAGTTCTTAACTCAGCAACCAGGGGAAGATTGGACTGTTCAGTGCCGGAAATTTGCCAGGACTTTACATATAAAGCCCTGTTTCCCTTGCTCAATAGTAAGGAAACGCACAAATCTCCTGCGACCATTCGCAGGTCAACAGAAGAGGTGTTCTCCAGAGAAAAATCAGGCGATTGATAAGCAAAAGTAGGCGTCAAAACAAAACCAGGAATTTGAATCCGGCTGCAAAGATGCACTGTAGTGATGAACCAAGGTAGTGTTTAGTAAAATGACAGGTTATTATTTAGCCACAGGCGCCTGAGCGGCGGCTTCACCAATTCTGCAGGAACCATTGTATCTGGCGCCCTCATCAACAATCATGGTTTTGGCAATAATATTCCCTTCAATAGAGGCTGAATCCATCAGGTGAAGCGCTTCTTTCACGTGGATATCGCCTTTGATTTTTCCTTTAATAGCGGCATCACGTGCAATGATGTTTCCCTGTACATAACTGCCATCTCCCATGACAAACCGCTTGTCTACTTTTACTTCACCATGGATAGCTCCATCCAGGCGCACATTTTCTCCACAGGCGAATTTCCCCTCAATTGTTGTGCCTTTGGCTATTACTGTGGTGGCTGCTCCATCTTTTTCATTCAGTGCAGCAATCGTAGAACTTGCTGATTTTGTGTCTTTTGTGCTTGATCCAAACATAATGAGTGTTGATTTTTCGATTTTAGTGTTAGTTGTGAGGCAGAGTTAGATTATTACTTTTTTTATACAAATAATCGTGCCAATTCAAATGGCTGATCTAAAACAGGAAGTATTTTTGCGACAAATGAGCCGAACCATACTCCTTGCCATTGAATCTTCCTGCGACGATACTTCCGCAGCCATTATTTGTGATGGCGTG
>DLXL01000262.1:1657-3552 GCA_003448025.1 Saprospirales bacterium
CAGCATCCAGGGCGCACCAGGCCAATATCATACCTGTAGTCGATCTGGCATTGCGAAAGGCCGGGGTAAAAAAAAGCGAAATCTCCGCCGTCGCATTCACACGCGGGCCGGGATTATTGGGCTCTTTACTGGTAGGCACTTCCTTTGCCAAAGCTTTTGCTCTTTCCTATAATTTGCCTTTAATTGATGTGAATCACATGCATGCGCATGTACTTGCACATTTCGCCGAAGACCCCAAACCCTCTTTTCCATTTTTATGTCTGACGGTAAGTGGAGGCCATACCCAAATTGCTTTGGTTCGGGATTACCTGGATATGGAGATAATTGGTCAGACGCTGGATGATGCTGCTGGTGAAGCGTTTGATAAATCAGGCAAACTGCTTCATTTGGGTTATCCGGCCGGACCCCTGATTGATCGGTACGCACAGACCGGTCTGGCGCGTTTTCCCTTTCCGGAACCGGCAATTTCGGGCCTGGATTTTAGTTTTAGCGGGTTAAAGACCAGTATTTTGTACTTTTTAAAGAAGGAAATGGCCGCTAATCCGCACTTTATAGAGCAAAACCTGCCAGATATTTGTGCATCCATACAGGAGATCATCGTCACCATTTTACTTAAAAAGTTGCGAAAAGCAGCCAGGCAAACAGGCATCAGACAAATTGCTATTGCCGGAGGCGTAAGTGCCAATAGTGGTTTGCGGAAGGCATTAAAGGCAATGGGGGAAAAAGAAGGTTGGGATGTGTATATTCCTGATTTTCAATATTGTACAGATAACGCTGGAATGATAGGTATCAATGCCTATTATAAGTATCTGGCAGGTGAATTTTGCGGGCAGGATGCAACTCCTTTCGCCAGGTAATTCTTTTGGTTTCAAATCAAATTCTGATGGATAAATTGCGACTCGATTTTTTTGACATCATGGGGTACCTTATTCCGGGTTCCGCTGTGTTGATGGCCATTTGGATTACTGCAGATCCCGGCATTGCGAGATTGCAGGATCTGTATGGCTTTTTGAACAAGATAACTGCAAATGTGATATTAGCTGGCTTTGTGGTTGCCTATACCATTGGATTTACCATGCATTTTGCCGGTTCTTACATCTTTTACAAAATGCATCCAAAGCTGATTAAAAAACGGGTAGCTGTAACTGAAAATCTGCCAAATTATTGGGCTTTGATCCGCGAATATGGCGATAAACACTTGCCCATATTGGATCGATGGCAGGCATTGAAAGCATTAGCGGCTAATATGGCTGCGTTTTGTTTAATAGCTATTTTCTTGTGTTGTTTCAAATGGTGGAAGCAGGGATGCTGGGAGTGGCTAAGTTTGATTCCGGTGTTTATTGTGCTGTTTTTTGCATATTCTAATCGGGCAAAAGTGTTTGCAGAATATCTGGACAAAGATTCTTTAGCCGTATTTGACTCTCTAAAACTAAGTGAAAAACTGCCACCTAAAGCATGAGATATTGGTTGATCATTTTTGTTTGCGGGCTTCTGGGGTATACCTCATGTCAACAGCAACCTTACCAAATTGGACAACGGTTATACCAGTCTCAATGTGCGAATTGCCACATGGATAACGGGGCCGGTCTTGGGGCGTTGATCCCTCCGCTGGCAGGTTCAGATTATTTAACGGCGCACCGAAATAATTTACCCTGTGTAATTCGCCATGGCTTGGCGGATACCATTGTTGTGAATGGCCAGATGTATGCCGAGCGGATGCAAGGAGTTAAAGATTTAAGCGAAATCCAAATGACTAACGTGTTGAATTACATTTTGCAGAGTTGGGGGAACCAGATACCTCCTTTCACCTTAGAAGAAGTTCAAAAGGCTCTGCAATCCTGTAAAACTGAATAGAACCCATCTCAAAACTGACTGTCGTGCCAAAATGGTGCCTA
>DLXL01000262.1:3632-9030 GCA_003448025.1 Saprospirales bacterium
AACCCATCTCAAAACTAACTGTCGTGCCAAAATGGTGCCTAAAAGTTGAATTCTGCGTTAGTTTTTTTCAGTGTAGAACCCCGCTACAATTTAAAAAACTGCCTTGCCTTCAACTTTTATACCCTCATTTTGACTCCGACGCCAGTTTTGAGATGGGCTCTATTCATTGTTCGGGCTAATAATGCTGTTAGAAGACCAAATTGCCATATTTGACACATTGCAATTGGGCTTTCACAAATGTCTCGTTACTTTTGGCCGGATTTAATTCACCGCATTGAAATTACTGCTGGATAAGTATTTTATCTCAAGCAGATCATTACCATAGCAATATGAAGCAAGCTCTTTTCCTTTTTATTTTTCAACTGGTTGCATCCATGGTTGTTGCCCAGGCGCCTGGCAATGATGCATTTGATTGCAGCACTATGGTAAATCTGGGGGAGGTTCCTTCCTGTGAGCCTACCGTTTATTCAAATCAAAATGCAACCCCGAGTGTTGTGGCTACGGTAGACACAGTCTCCTGTTTTCAAAGTGGTACCGCACAGCGTGATGTTTGGTTTCGATTTCAGTGCCCCATTTCCCTTCTTGATGTGCGTATTACATTAAACGGAATTGGTGGTTCTCCAATCACCAATCCGGAATTTGCCGTTTATCGGGGCGACTGCTTTTTTAACGGATTAGCTGAGTTGAGTTGCATTAGCGCCGATCAGGGGCAAATTGCAGCGGAACTGGATTTGTTCGGGCTCACTCCGGGTGCTGATTATTACATTCGGGTATCCGATTGGTCAGCTACTGCAACCCCCAATTCAGGCAGTTTTACGCTTTGTGTGGACAGTATTCCCCCTGTGGTGAATATTACCCAGGGCAGTTCATCCTTATGTTCAGGCACTTTGTTCGACTCAGGCGGAGAGTTTGGCGATTATGGTCCAAATGAGGATCATACTTTCGTGATTTGCCCTGATCAACAGGCGGAGTGTATTTCCTTCAATTTGGAATATTACGATCTGGAACCTACCATCAATCCTTTTGGGAGTGGCGATGGCGATCAACTTTCTTTTTATGACGGCAATTCTGCCAATGGCCAGCTATTAGCATCTTTGGATGGTGAAGGGTTTTCTCAACAAAATGTAGCTGGCGGTGGCGGCGTATGTTTTACAGTTCAGGCAAAAAGCGGCTGCCTGACCGTAGTGTTTGAGTCAGATGCAAATGTGCAACAAGCAGGCTGGAAAGGCACTTGGCAATGCAGCAGCGACCCGTGTATTCCAATGGAAACGCTGGTGGTAGATACGACCAATATCGTTGCAGACAGTATTGTGGCTGCGATATCAACCGGAGGAGCGGTGGTAACTGTAACAGATATTAAATGTGATGCCATTCAATACGGCGTATTCAAATATGCTACGGAAAGCAATGATCTGAATATGGGAAAAGGGTTGGTACTTACCTCCGGATCTGCAACCTGGGCTCAAGGCCCAAATAACCAAGCCGGCGCCGGAACCGTGGTTCCTCCTTTTAATGATCCTGGTGATGACGATTTAAATTACCTATCCAATCTGTATGGTAGTGGAAGTGAATCGCATGATGCATGCATCATAGAGTTGGATGTTTTTGCGGCCACTAATGAAGTTGTATTCGAATATGTATTTGGGTCTGAAGAATATCCGGAGTACATTTTTAGTGCCGGCGGATTCAACGATATTTTTGCTTTCCTCGTTTCGGGCCCAGGCATTATGGGAGATCCGAATTTGACCAATAGTGCATTAAATATTGCAGTGCTTCCCAATTCAACAACACCTGTTCAAATTGATAGTGTAAACAATCAGGTAAACTGGCAATATTACCGGAATAATGAATTGAGTTCCACCATTCAGTATGATGGATTGACTTCTGATTCCCTAGGTGTAAAGAAAAGTCTGACTGCCCGGGTTCCGGTTATACCTTGCAATACTTACCACCTGAAATTGGCTATAGCTGACCGCGGGGACGAAGCATTTGATTCAGGGGTATTCGTGTCCGAAATTAAAGCGGGTTCTCCGGATGTAGAAATACAGTTTGCCAGTGGCATTGATTATTTCATTGAAAGCTGTACCGGTGATGATGATACCTTGTTTATTTCTTTGTCTAAGCCTGCAAGTGTACCAACTACTTTCAACATCAGCCTTGGTGGTACAGCTACCCAAGGTGTGGATTACCTGCTGAATATTCCGCCGACGATCACCTTCCAGCCGGGTGAAACAACGTTGGCATTCCCCATTGTGCCACTACCGGATGCGTTACAAGAAGGCGCGGAGTCTATTTTAATAAATTTGGCCAGAGACTATGGATGTGGTGAGGTAATACTTAAAACGCTGATTGCTGAAATCAATGATGGTGTTGAAGTGGTGGTAAGTGGTGGAGACACCCTCACAGTTTGTAAAGGTGATTTTCTTCAGTTAAATGCGTCGGGCGCAACTTCCTATTTTTGGGAGCCAATAGCTGCTGTCAGCAATGCATATATTGCCAATCCTGTAACCTCTCCTACCCAAAGCCTTTGGCTGACGGTTAAAGGGCTGGTCGGAACCTGTGAAGATATTGATTCTGTCTTTATTAAGGTTGTTGGCCCTGAGATCGTTGCGAGCGCTTTAAGCCCGACAAATATTTGCCTGGGCGGTGCTGTGTCTTTACAGGCGGTCGTATCACCTGCAAATACCCCTGTCACCTGGCTTCCTGCCACCGGTTTGGATGATCCAACCAGTCTGACCCCTACGGCAACACCCACTTTCCCTACAACTTATGCAGCGACTGTTTCCCTTGATGGTTGTACTGTCACTGATTTTGTGACCATCATTGTGGATACGTTGAAGATGCCAAGTTTAATTGCAGATACAGTAGCTTGTCAGAATTACCCTATTCAGTTGGCCAGTCCATTCAGCAGCACTACACAATATGAATGGACACCGGCAGATGGTTTGGATAACCCCAACTCTGCCAGTCCGATTGCCCTGCCTGACCAAACCACCACTTATACTTTGGTCGCGACCAGCCAAAACAATGCATGTTCGCAGACTGCCAGTGTGACGGTGACCCTGATTTTGTCGGATATTGAAATCCAGGGTGAAGATTTACGCCTGCTTTGTCTGGGTGAGTCAGACACCCTGGTTGCTGTTACTAATCCCCCAGGTTCAACCATTGTCTGGACGCCTGCGGCATTTCTGAATACTAACAATGGGGGAACGGTAGTTTCAACCCCAACAGAATCAATAACTTATACAGCCACTTATGACATTGTTAGTGGAAACAGGACTTGTTCTGTATTCGACTCAGTGCGGATAAAAGTGGACTCTTTGCCTGAATTATCGGTTCGAAAGGTGATTGACAAGGAAGTTTATTGTATTGGCGATACCATCTATTTTGTTGCCAATTCCATTTTTGAGCCGGCAAATTTCCCGGGTATTCAGCATGAATGGCTGCCTCATGGTACATTCCTGACTCCGGAGGATCTGTTAAGTCTTGTTATTCTGGCTCTGGATACCTTTACTTATCAGCGGATTACTACCATTGGCGGATGTGTGGACACTACAGAGGTATTTGTTCCAGTGTTTGAGCCCCCTACCCTACAGGCCGTTGCCAATCCGCCTGTTATTTGTCCGGGTGGATCTACTCAGATCAATGTAACGGTAAATCCCCCTAATCCGGATTATACTTATGAATGGGAGCCAATGACGGCAGGTACTTTATCGTGTGCCGACTGTCTGGATCCTCTGGCCACCCCATCCCAAACTACGCTTTACAATCTGACTGTCAAGGATATACCATGCCCAGCGGGTACCAGTGTCGCGGTATTTGTGGATCAATTGCCCATATTACAACTGGCGGACAATCCTGTTATATGCTCTACCGGTTCTGTGGTCTTGAATACCAGCAGTCAGACAGATGTGACCTACACCTGGACACCTGCTACCTTTTTGAACAATCCAAACTCCCCAAATCCTGTAGCTACCCCAACTCAAACAATTACGTACCAGGTATTGGCACAGGGGCAAAATTGCAGTTCTACCGGGGAAGTGACAGTAAAGTATTTTAATGCCAGTGTGAATGCCGGAGCAGATCAGATTATCTGTGAAGGCGCTAATGCCACCTTAACGGCCATCACCACTGGGGATCCTGGAAACCTTGTTTGGTCTCCAGGCGGGCAGACAACCAATACCATTACAGTTAGCCCAGCCGTATTGCAATCTTATGGCGTTACCTATTTTTATGGTGAAGGTTGTGCTGCTGTAGACGCTGTGAATGTGGATGTTATTCCCCTTCCGGTACTCAATTTGAATCCAAATACTTCTATTTGTCTGGGATCATCTGTACCTCTGACATTACCTCCAAACGGGCCGGGCACATTCCAATGGACGCCTGCTACGGGTTTGAACAATGCCGGTATACCAAATCCAATTGCTACGCCTAACAGTACCGTCACCTATTTTGTAACCGCTTCAAATCAGAATTGTACTACGCAGGGGCAGGTTACGGTTACGATATCTAACGCCAATGTAAATGTTGGACAGGATCAAAGTATTTGCCTGGGTGAAAGTGTTATACTAATGGCCAACGTAACCGGCACCCCTGCCGACAGTGTAGTTTGGATGCCGGGAGGGTTAAAAGGCAGCAGTATTACCGTTTCACCGGTATTCACAACCACCTATACTGCTACAATTTATTACGGTGTAAATTGTTCGGATGCAGATGCCATCACTGTTTCGGTATTTCCACCCATTGATTTAGCAAAAATTCAAGCTCAGCCAGATCCGGCAGACTCTATTTGCGAGGGAGCGAGTGTAAAACTAAGGGTTGATATTTTATCCGGTGAAGTTGAAAGTTTGCAATGGTTTGCCAATGGAGAAGCAATTCCGGGTGCAACCAAGGACTCTGTTGAAGTCACACCCCTTGGCACACAAATATCCTATACCGTAGTGGCAACAGATGCCAATGGATGCACGGATAGTTCTGAACCGGTGATTTATACAACGAAACGTTGTTTTGCTATTCCGAATGCGTTTACGCCTAATGGAGATGGAGCAAACGATACCTTTGGGCCGGTATTATTGGGCGGGGCTGCAACCATCACTCAATTTGCCATTTACAACCGTTGGGGGCAAAAAGTGTTTGAAGCAACCCCAGGCAAACAAGCCTGGGATGGCAGAACGGATGACAAACAGGCGCCCAGTGATGTCTATGTGTATAAGATGGTTGTCCGGTTTGGAAATGGAGAAGAAGAAACGTATTCAGGCGATGTAACTTTGCTTAGATAATAATGAGGGTCATCCCGAATTTTCTGTCTATCGCCGGTTGTATGAACGCAATGTAGGAAAACAGTCATTCATTTCTTTAAGAGCGACCGCGTTGGGGTCCTAAATGCAACTAGCCCGGA
>DLXL01000262.1:9221-18089 GCA_003448025.1 Saprospirales bacterium
TTTAGGACCCCAACCGCTTAGCGGTCTGTGAGAAGCATTGGCCGAAAGTTGGATTTAGTAATCCAACTTTCGGGATGACTCATGTTTACGCACTAATCTCTTAGCAATTTTACATTTCGGGCGATTGGTTCACCACGGTCGTTTTTACTGAGGGTGAATTCAACCATATCGCCTTCACGCAGATCGTTGAAATCAGTATCTACCAGGAATGAGAAGTGGAAAAACAGGTTATTTGTTTGAGGATAATTGATAAAACCATAGCCATCCTTGAGACTGAAAATGGTGCTTCTTGAAACTTCTCCTTCTTCTATCGGTTCTGTAATCTCCTCTGCATCAATCCCTGGAGCGGTCAAATTTCTTTTTCGTTCTACAAATAGCTTGTTTACGGAAAAATTTGGATCATTATCCTCATTAATCACTTTTTCCATAGCCATTGGATAGGTTACTTCTTCCCAAAGTGCTTGAGAAGTAACGGTGCTTCGGCGGCGTCCTTCTTCATCAAAGAAGTCGTAGTCCCAAACAAAAAGCATAACCCGAACGCCAAGGGTATGTAGTTTGCGTACCAGTGGAACAAAATCGCTATCACTGGCGATCAAAACAATGACGTCAAAATGTTTGTGTAAGGCAAGTTCAAAAGCTTCCAGGGCCATCCAAACATCTATTCCGCGCTCTTGCCTTTGACCGAAATGAGTGGTTCTGACTGGTAAATAGTGGGTTGTTACACCCTCCATCATCAGGATGTCGTCAAACAGGCGGTCATAAAACAACCGGTTTCCTTCATTGCTTGCTTCCTGTGCTGAGAGTCGGCCTCTGAAGTAGTGTGCATCCACGATCTGACATAGATGCATGTCTTTTTGTTCTTCTTCGGCACGTTTGTAACGAATAAAATCATGCAATCCTGCAATGCTTAACCGCCCTCTCCTTTCATGGTGATAAGCGTAATAGTTTGAAACATGCAGAAAGTAATTTCCATCGTAAAATACCCCAATACGGGTTAGTTTGTGCTGCGAATCTGACATTTTGTGCGAATCTAAAAGTGCTATGATAAATTATGGACAATATTCAATGGTTTTTTGAATTAGATTGGTTTCATCCAGTTTTGATTAAATTTATAAAGGCGTTATTTGGAGCAGGGATATATGAATAAGCCTGTTATTGATGAAAAGGCAAAGGACAGATATTTTTGGATAACTTGGTAATATTACAAAAAAAAAGCCGCTAATCCTTAACAGAATAGCGACTTTTTTTTGGTTAAGAAGCGTAATCTGATTAAATTTTATGGGAGGAGTACAGTGTCGATCACGTGGATTACACCATTTCGGGCCAACAAATCTGTAAGTACAATGTTGGAGCCTGCGCCATTGCCAGAGCCTTTTACTTTAGGGCCGCCGGCAAGAGTAATTGTGGTGTTGCCTGCAGCTACCATGGGAACAGAGATGTTTTCACGAAGATCAGCAGAGAATACGCGACCGCCGGTCAGGTGGTAAAGCAACACGGTGCGAAGCGTATTGATCGTTGCAGCATCTGTAATGCCTTTGATATTTGCAGCATTATTCAGCGGTGCTGGCAATTGAGCAAAGGCTGCGTCAGTTGGTGCAAATACCGTTACGTTGGTGGTTGGCGACATTAGGGTGTTGGTCAAACCGGTTATTCCCAAAGCAGCTACCAACGCAGTAAAATTACCATTTGAAATAGCGATCTGAGCAATGTCCTGGGTTGGATAGAACAGTACCTTGTTGATCACATGGATCACACCGTTGCTGGCCTGAACATCAGCAGCTACAACCTGAGTTGTGCCGTTGATCATTACATTATTAGAGATGCTACGGCTAACGAAGATCTGGTTGTCATTAGGTGTAGTCGCTGTTTTGTAGGTTGAATAGCCACCGTTTGGAAGTTGGGCGGCATTCTTGCGACCAGCAATCACGTGATAACGTAGAACATTGGAAAGGAATTTGATGTCCTTAGGATTCGTAATGCTATTGATGCCTGCAGCTGTATTGAAAGGAGCTGGAAGTTGAGCAAAAGCAGCATTGGTTGGAGCAAATACAGTTCCATTCAAATTGGCATTGGCAAAAAAGCCAACAGAATTGGTTTTAACAACTGCAGCCACCAAAATGCTGAAATCAGGGTTGGCAATAGCAATGTCTACAATGGTGTTGTTGCTGCGATCACCTGCAATTTCATTTGAAACTGGTGTCAAATCAGTCAATTGCTCTTTTTGACAAGCAGTAAAGGCAATCGAGAGGAGGGCAAACAATAGGATAGTTTTGGTTGTGCGAATCATGTCGTTGTAATTTGAGTTAGAAATTTTGTTTAATCATTGATTGATAAAAGTTAAACATAACGATCTGAAATAGGTTCATCAAAAAGTTTATAAATGTCGTAAACTGGCATTTGGTAAAATATTTCAGGATTCCATTTGACCATAAAAATGAGCTATAAGATCACATTAGGGAATAAAAACATGATATTTATGGCCTTTGTGATCTTCCGGGTTAATTCATACTTGGATAAAACAAACAGGAGCCACCCCAAAAAAAATCGGGATGACTCCTGTTGAAAAAATGAAAATCAACTATTTGATGTTATAATCGATCGAAGTTCTTAAAAAGTGAATATCGAATAGTCTCCACTTTTTCCCTGTATGTCTTCCAGGAGGTATCGAAAAGCTCATTGACCTTTTGAATCAAGGCATCCGTCTCTCGTTTAGCGGCATCAATAGCAATTTGAGTGGTATGATTAGGCGCCCCCCTATTGGATTCCAGGTACCCAAATGGCTTATACAGGTAGTTGTTTAAAGTATTGGGGTTTCGTTGGATCCCTTTTACTTCTTTATGCTGGAAGAACTTTTCCTTTAGTACCCCAATCGAATCTTTCAATGCAGAGCCCATTTTCATGGCTTCTTTTTTCAAGCTGTCTGGCACATTGGAGAATTGGCTTTCAACGAGAGAAATCGTCTTTTCAGCTTCCTTTAGCCGATTGTAAGCATTCGTAGCGCGCTCAACTGTTTGGTACAAGCTTCGAATGGCTGCATTTTTAGCTTCCCGATCTGCAACAGAGATATTCAAGCGCGGATCATCCATTATTTTTACGATAACCGAATCTCGGTAACCTTTGTAATCCACCTTAACCCAGTATTCTCCAGGAAGTGCTGTTGGACCACCGCCAGGTTCCAGTTGGTCAGGATTCGGTTCGTTTTTAGAAGGGTAACGAATGCCTTTAGTATCCATGCTCCAATATATCCGGCTTAAAAAGGCAGAGTCAAGTTCTGTTTTGAACCGTCGAAGCGTATCGCCATTCATGGCAAAAATCATGACCGTTGCTTTTTCTTTTTTAGCGTCAGGCTTAGCACCGGAGCTCCTGGGCTTTCCGTCGTCTTTTTTCTCTTCTTTTTTGTCCTCTTTTTTCTCTGCAGACTCTTCCTTTTTCTTCTCTGCCTTTTTTAGTCCGGGTTTAACCCAAACAGGGATGGAAACAGCAGTCCACTTGTTATCACCTTCATAGGTGGCATCAACAGCAAACCTTGGGCCATCATATGACCTGAATTCGGCCAGAATGCCTGCTTGTGCCGGGAACAATTTAAAAGGCTGATCCAATAACACCGCCCCGGTTTTAGCCAACTCACGCAATGGTGAAAGATTATCCAGAATCCAAATGCCTCGTCCAAATGTTCCAAGCACCAGATCGCCATCGCGCTGTTGGATCTTCATATCAAATACAGGTACAGGAGGCAAGGTTTCTCCTGGAAATGGGTGCCAGCTTTCACCGCCGTCAATAGATACACAAAGGCCATGCTCTGTGCCTAAAAATATCAGGTTGGGTGAAACAGGGTCCTGAACCACTGAAAGGCAATAGTTACCGCCATTGGCGCCATTTTTAACAGGCAGGTTTTTGGGTGTTACAATACGCTTCCATTTTTTACCAAAATCAGTTGTATGGTATAAATATGGCTGCCAGTCGTTTTGTCTGTAGTTATTCAATACCACGAATGCTTCACCGGCATTTACAGGCGAAGCCTCAATAGCTGGTATCCAGGCATTTTTGGGCGCTCCCGGCAACTGATCAGCAAAATTTTCCCAGGTTTTACCTCCATCTTTAGTAAGTTGGACGTTGCCATCATCCGTTCCAACCCAAATAACCCCCTTCTGCACCGGGCTTGGATTGATTGCAATAATGGTGCAGTGATTTTCTGCATTTGTAGCATCAAACGTTAACCCGCCAGAAATGTCCTGGTGCATTTTGGAAGTGTCATTCGTGGTCAAGTCCGGACTAATGATCTCCCAGGTTTGACCGAGGTCTTTTGAATAATGCAGAAATTGTGAACCAAAATAGATGCCATGATTGACATGCGGATCTTGCGCCAGTGCCGCATTCCAGTTAAAACGCAGAGGGGTTTTTCCGTCTGGATGCAAGGGCTTTAAATATCGGCTTTCTCCGGTTTTTCTGTCAATAAGACTCAATTCCCCGCCTTGCGACTCAGAGAAAACATACCTGGCATCGTCTTTCCTGGGCATGGTTTCAAAGCCATCACCAAAATTGACTTCCTGCCAATCAGAATTTCGAATGCCTCCGGATTTCCAAACAGCGGATGGGCCTACCCAGGATCCATTATCCTGCAGGCCTCCGTATACATTGTAAGGCCATTCATTATCTGTTTCCACATGGTAAAACTGGCCAACTGGAATGTTTTCTGCGAATCGCCAGGTTTTTCCACCATCATAGGTGATGTTTACACCACCATCATTACCATTAATAATATAGTCCGGGTTCTGCGCGCTGATCCAAAAGGCATGATGGTCCGGGTGGATGGTCCAGCCTGCCCAGGTATTGAAGGTTTTACCACCATCTTCGCTCCGTGTAATGGAGGTCGAAATGGAATAAACCCTGTTTTCGTTTTTGGGGTCGACATATATCTCGGAGTAATAAAAAGGACGATCTCCCTGACCTTTGTCGGCCATTTTTTGCCATTTTTTACCTCCATTTGTACTTTTATACAAGGCGTTTTCCTTGGCTTCCACCAAGGCATAGACAACTTCAGGGTTACTTGCAGAAATTGCCAGACCCATTCGCCCAAGATCGCCTTCCGGAAGCCCGTCTTTACTTGTGCGTTTTTCCCAGGTTTCGCCGGCATCATAGCTCACATATAGACCTGATCCCTTTCCTCCACTTTTAAAATACCATGGCCATCGTTGGTATTCCCACATGGCTTCTAATAGTTTATTGGGATTTTGTGGATCGGCGACCAATTCGGCACAACCGGTAAGACCATTAACGAAGAGTACTCTGCGCCAGGTCTTACCACCATCTGAACTTTTATAAACTCCGCGCCCTTCGGTGGCTCCATAGGTGGAGCCCATGGCTGCTGCAAAGACAATATCCGGGTTGTCGCGATGTAAAATTACTCTATGAATGGATCGGGTATTTTGCAACCCCATACAAACCCAATCTTCACCGCCATTGATTGTTTTGAATATTCCGACGCCAAAATTCTGGGAGTTTCTGGGGTTGCCTTCGCCGGTGCCAACCCAGATTTCTTCCGGATTTTTTGGGTTTATGGCAATACTGCCTATTCCAAGCGTCGGCGCTTTGTCGAAAATAGGCTCCCAGGCGGTTCCAGCACTCTTGCTACGCCATACGCCACCTGATGCCGCTCCAGCATAAATGACCTTAGGATTTGTCGGATCTACTGTCAGGGAGGTAATACGCCCTGACATGGCTCCAGGTCCGATGCTTCGCAGGGACATGGTTTTAAGGTGTTCAGCAGATAAGTCAGGTTTCGATTGTGCAGAAACCTTACAGATGCTTATCCAGTATAAACAGATCAGGAAAAAGGAACTAAATTTATTCATGGGTACATTGTTCGGTATTTAAGGCTTTTTAGCCTAACCGAGGCGCAAAACTGCGAAATCGGGATGTATTCTGATGATTTCAGGATAAAAATCGATAAACAGGTCAGATTATGTATTGGGTGTACCAGAATGACGTGATCGCAGTACCTCTTCTACCTCTTCAAGTTGAATAACCTTAGCCTGAAGCAAAACAAGAAAATGGTATAATAAGTCGGCGCATTCGTTCAGAAATAAATCCCGATCTTGTCCAAGTGCTTCAATGACGACCTCAACCGCCTCCTCTCCTACTTTCTGGGCGATTTTAGGGGTTCCGGCTGACAATAGTTTGTTGGTATATGAACCCTGTACGGGCCACTTTTTTCGCTCCTGGATGAGGTTTTCAAGCGTATGCAAAAAGCCGGAGGCCTGATTTTTTTGTTGCCAGCAAGTGTCCGCGCCGGTATGACAAACCGGACCATCCGGGTTTGCCAGCACCAAAAGACTGTCCTGATCGCAGTCCAACAGAATATCCACTACCTGCAGGGTATTTCCGGAGGTTTCTCCTTTGGTCCAAAGTCGCTGCCTGGAGCGACTGAAAAAGGTTGCCAGACCTGTTTCCTGAGTTTGTTGCAAGGCTTCCTGGTTCATATAGCCCAGCATGAGCACTCGTCTGGTATTTGCATCCTGAACGATGGCCGGGATCAGGCCGTCTGGCATTTTATCGAAATCCGGTGTTTTAAAGGCGAACTGGGATGCCATAATTGTGTAGTTGTTGTTTGAGTGATGGAATAGAAATCTCGCCAAAGTAGAAAACACTGGCCGCCAATGCAGCATCTGCCATGCCCTCTGTAAAGGCGGAAATAAAATGCGAAACCTGCCCCGCGCCACCAGAGGCGATGATGGGAACGGGCAGTGCTTGTGATAACTGCCTTGTCATTTCCAGGGCAAACCCGTTTTTAGTGCCATCGTGAGCCATTGAGGTAAACAGGATTTCACCGGCGCCACGGTCTACGGCTTCGCTGGCCCAGCTGAGCAAGTCTCTGCCAGTTGGCTGTGTGCCGCCTTTCAGATAAACCTGCCATTCAGGATCGGGTCTGGCATCTACTGCCAAGACAACACATTGACTGCCAAAGGTTTGTGCAAGCTCCGATATGAGTTCCGGACGTTTGAAGGCAGCAGAGTTAATACTAACCTTATCCGCGCCGGCCTGAAGCAAATCACCTACTTCAGCAACCGACTGGATGCCGCCACCTACGGTGAAGGGTATGTTTAACACAGCAGAAATCTGCTTAACCAGAGACACCATGGTCCTGCGGTTTTCCTGTGTGGCAGTTATGTCCAGAAAAACCAGTTCGTCGGCGCCTTGTTCGGCATAGGCTGCTGCCAAAGAAACCGGATCTCCGGCTTCACGAAGGTTTTGGAACTGTACCCCTTTTACGGTCTGTCCGTTCTTTATATCCAGACACGGAATGATTCGTTTGGCAAGCATTTATTTGATATTCAGAAAGTTGTGTAAAATCTGCTGCCCGATTTTCCCGGATTTTTCCGGGTGAAACTGAACAGCAAAAAAGTTGTCCCGCTGCAATGCCGCTGAAAATGGCAGGGTGTATGGCGTAGTGGCACAGGTGTGTTCACTTTCAACAGCATAGTAACTGTGGACGAAGTATACGTAGGATTCAGGTGCAAGCCCCCGGAACAGTGGCCCATGGGTAGCTTCCAAGGTATTCCAGCCCATATGTGGTACTTTGCACTGCCCGCTGGCTTCGAATTTTAGTACCGGAACATCAAAAATGCCCAGGCAATCGGTGTTGTTTTCAGCAGAATGGCGGCAAAAGAGTTGTAAGCCCAGGCAAATGCCCAAAACAGGCTGCTGAAGGCTCAGGATAACTTCATCCAGGTCGGAATTGCGCAGGTAGGACATGGCAGTGGAAGCCTCCCCTACCCCCGGGAATATTACCCTGGAAGCAGATCGGATCTCCTCCGGATCATCGGTCCAAATGGCCTGTGTTCCAAGCCGGTCGAGGGCGTGCAATACAGATTGGATATTGCCGGCCGGGTATTTAATGACTACAGTTTTGTTCATAACAGGCCTTTGGTGCTGGGTAAATTTTGGTTGAATGGATCTCTTCTCACTGCCATCTTTACGGCTTTGGCAAAGGCTTTAAAAATGGCTTCGATTTTATGGTGTTCGTTTTGACCTTCCACCCGAATATTCAGATTGCACCTGGCTGCATCCGAGAAGGATTTGAAAAAATGGAAAAACATTTCCGTGGGCATGTCGCCTATCTTTTCGCGGGTAAAAATGGCATCCCAAACAATCCAGGGGCGGCCGCCAAAATCCACTGCCACCTGCGCTAATGCCTCATCCATAGGCAAGGTAAATCCATAACGTTCAACCCCTTTTTTATCGCCCAGAGCCAGCCCAAAAGCCTCACCCAGGGTCAGTGCTACATCCTCAATGGTATGGTGTTCATCCACCCACAAATCGCCCTGCGCCTTAATGGAAAGATCCAGCTGACCATGTTTGGCCAATTGGTCGAGCATGTGGTCAAAAAAGCCAAGTCCTGTGTTGATCTGACTTTCTCCTTGTCCGTCCAGATTTAGCGTTACCTGTATATTGGTTTCGCGGGTGGCCCGCTGGTGACTAACCTTGCGCGCCGGAAATCTCAGGCGTTGGTAAATTTCTTCCCAGGTATGCGCTATTTGATAACCAGCCTCCGACGCGTTTTCAGGGCTGTATTCAATTCCCTGAGCGTGTTGGAGTACTAATCCGGGTGTGTTTTCTGCCTCTATGCCGCTTTGGTTGAGCAGCAGGATGCCCCGGCAGCCCAGATTTTGCGCCAGTTGCATATCCGTCAGCCGATCTCCAACCACCCAGGAATTGACCAAATCCCATTCGTTGGTAAAGTACTCGGTCAGCATGGCCGTGCCGGGCTTTCGCGTAGGCAGATTTTCGTGTTTTAAAGAGCGGTCTATATGGATTTTACTGAATATAACACCTTCATTTTCAAAGGTTTTTAACATCTTTTGGTGTGCC
>DLXL01000262.1:18231-25206 GCA_003448025.1 Saprospirales bacterium
TTTAACATCTTTTGGTGTGCAGGCCAAAAGGTGTCTTCCGGAAAAGAGCTGGTGCCCAGGCCATCCTGATTGGTTACCATAACCAGGGTGAAATCCAGCTCACGGACTATTCTGGCCAAAGCGAATAGCACGCCGGGTATGAACTCCAGTTTTTCCAGGGAATCCACCTGCTGGTCTGGCTGAGGCTCCTGGATGAGGCAACCATCGCGGTCTAAAAACAAAATTCTTTTCATGACATGTTATCTGTTGATGGGAAAGGATTGGATGCTATTCAGTAATTGGTCGTTTTCTTCCGGCCGGCCAATTGTTATGCGCAAACAGTTCTGACATAAAGGCTCCTTGTTCCGGTTTCGAACAACCAAACCGTTTTGCAACAGATGCCGGTATAAACCATCAGCATCCTGCACTTTGATCAACAGGAAGTTGGCTTCGCTGGGATAAACCTGTTCCACCACTTTGAGGGATGATAAAGCAAGGGCCATGCGTTCTCTTTCCTGAATAATGAGCTGTTTTTGAGTTAATACATTATCCTGATTATCAAGAGCCTGTAAGGCCAGTGTCAGGGTTGAAGTGTTGATGTTGTAGGGATACCTGATGTTGTTCAGGATTTGAATGAGGAATGGATGCGCAAATGCCATACCCAACCTGATGCCGGCCAGCCCCCAGGCCTTTGAAAAGGTTTGCAGTACAACCAGATTAGGAAATTCATTCAGGCGGCTTATCCAGGATCCTTTTCCGGAAAACTCCTGATAGGCTTCGTCGAGCACCACAATGCCGGGGAATTTTTCCAGCATTTCCAATACAAACGATTCTGGCAAGCAGGCTCCGGTTGGGTTGTTGGGGGAACATAAAAACAGCAGTTTTGATTGCTGATCGGTAACCCGCAAAACGGCCTCTGAATTGGGACTGAAATCCGGGTTTTGCCAGGCACTTCGAACATCTGCCTGCTGGATCTGAGCCTGAACAGCGTACATGCCGTAGGTGGGCGGCATGATAATAATGTTATCCCGGCCGGGTTGCACCAGTGCCCTTAAGAGTAGATCTATGGCTTCGTCGGAGCCGTTGCCCAGAAACACCTGGCCTGGATTCAGGGATTTTGAAGTGGCAATGCGCTGCAAGACTTGTTTGCGCAAACTGCCTGGATACCTGGCCAGGTTGGCATCAATGGGACCGCCAAAGCTGTTCTCATTGGCATCTAGCATGATCTTTTGCGCCGAATCGCCGGCGTCAAATTCATCCCTGGCCGAGGAGTAAGGCGCCATGGAAAGTATATTGGGACGTATGAGTGAGCGTAGCTTTTCCATATTGATTTACAATGAGTTAACCCGGATTCGCACCGCATTGGCATGGGCTTGAAGCCCCTCGGCTTCTGCCATTTGCTCGATGGTTGGGGCCAAATGGCGCAACCCGGCAGGCGTAATCTGCTGGAAGGTGATTTTTTTGACAAAACTATCTACCGAAACACCGGAGTAACCTCTGGCATAGCCATTGGTCGGTAGCGCATGGTTGGTGCCACTGGCATAATCTCCGGCGCTTTCAGGCGTGAAGTGCCCCAGAAAAACAGAACCGGCGTTTTCCACCTTATCCACCCACTTTTCGGGATTTTCTACCGATAAAATCAAATGTTCGGGCGCATACAGATTGGCCCATTGTAAGGCAGTTGGGATGTCCTGAACCAGGAGTAAGCGACTATTCTGTAAAGCTTCCTGCACCAGCTGTTGCCGGGGCAGTGCAGCTGTTTGCGCAGCCAATGCCTGCAGAACTCCGGATGCCACATCCGGACTATCTGTAATCAACATAACCTGACTGTCCGGACCGTGTTCGGCCTGACTCAAAAGGTCGGCAGCAACAAAATCAGGGTTGGCGCTTGCATCGGCAATTACGCATACTTCTGACGGGCCGGCCGGCAAATCTATGGCTACGCCATCCAGACTAACCAGTTGCTTGGCGGTAGTGACCCAGGTGTTACCGGGGCCAAATATTTTCGACACCGATGGCACCGTTTTCGTTCCATATGCCATGGCCGCAATGGCATGTGCCCCCCCGAGCGCGAATAGGTTTTGTATGCCGCACAATTGCGCGCAATATCGGATGGCGGGGTGTACCGTGCCGTCTTTTTGTGGCGGCGTACAAAGTATAACTTCTTGACATCCAGCTATTTGCGCAGGAATTCCCAGCATGAGTACCGTAGAGAACAAGGGAGCCGACCCGCCGGGTATGTACACCCCTACCCTGCCGATGGGCACGCTTTTTCGCCAGCAGCTTACTCCTGGCATAGTGTCTACCGGCTCCTCTGCTCGAAGCTGGGTTCGGTGGAATGTCTGGATATTTTGGTAAGCAACCTGTATGGCTTCTTTCAAATCAGCGCTCAACTCTCTGGCTGATGCCTTGAGGGCATCTTCAGAAACCCTGAAAGAGGGCAACTTAACGCCGTCCAGTTCAACAGAATAACGGGCAAGCGCTTCATCGCCTGAAAGTTGCACCTGTTGTAAAATTTCCGCTGTTCGGGCAGACACAGCAGCCGAGGTTTGGGCGGTAGGCCGTGTTATTAAATCAGCACCGTTTTGCAGGTCCGGATATTCGTATATATTCATGATTTTCAAGGATTTAAAGAATCATTCGTTCAATGGGAACAACCAGAATGCCTTCAGCGCCGGCTTCTTTCAGTTGTTCCAGTACTTCCCAGAAAATGGTCTCCGGCACTACACTGTGCAGGCTGCTCCATCCCTCGGTGGCCAGGGGCAAAATGGTGGGACTTTTCATACCTGGAATAATGGATACAATCTGATCAATCCGATGATTAGGCGCATTCATCAGGATATAGCGGTTACTTTTAGCGTTCTGATTAGCTTGTATCCTGAACAGCAGGCGGTCGAGAATCTCCTGTTTTTCAGGCGCGAGTTGCGGGTGAGCAACCAGTAAAGCTTCTGATTCCAGTACGGTTTCCACTTCTTTGAGGCCGTTTGCCAGTAAGGTACTTCCGGTACCAACGATATCGAAAATGGCATCAGCCAGGCCCAGTGAGGGGGCTATTTCCACTGCTCCGCTGATTTCGTGTATTTCGGCACGAACGGCATTGGCACTAAGGTAGGATTCCAGGATACGCGGATAACTGGTGGCAATGCGCAAATTTTCCAACGATTGTTTACCGGTAAAGGGAATGCCTTTGGGCAGAGCTATGCTCAGGCGGCAACCGCCAAAACCCAGCCGCTGCACGTATTGCACGGTTTTTTGCTTTTCGAGCAACACGTTTTCGCCAATAATTCCGGCATCTACCACATTGCCTTCCACATATTCCGGAATGTCGTCATCCCTGAGAAAAATGATTTCCAGTGGAAAATTGGATGCCTGTGTACGCAACAAACGATTTGGGCTGCTGCCAAAGGCAATACCCGCATTTCGAAGCAGCGAAACAGAATCCTCGAATAATCGTCCTGATTTTTGAATGGCTATTCTTAGCATATTTGAGTAAGTGGTGGAAAAACAAAAGCGGCTTGCCGTGGGTACGACAAGCCGCTTTTGGTGTAGAAACAAGTAGACTGCAGATATGCGTCAACACCTCATCGCCTGCCGGGTGGCAACAGATGATGATGATGGTGCAAGCATACTGCGATTTGACAATTCATGGCGGCAAAGGTATGGGTGCTTTTATGTACTGTGCAAGTAGTACACTGCATTAGCGCATATTTTTTTTCAATGTGATTACAAGTGGCTGATTTACAGACAAATAAACAAGAGTCATCCCAGGTTTTTCAGGGTTGCTCCTTTTTTTGATCAAAAGACATCCCGGACCTCGCAAGAGGTCCAACTTACGCCGCTAGATTGGACCTCTTGCGAGGTCCTTAAATCACCTAATACCATGTTGCTACAAAGGTTAGACCTCTACCGAGATCTGCTGCGCAAAGCCCAAAACAAGACATGAGCCACCCCAAAATTCGGGACGACTCATGTCTTGTTGCTCCTAAGGTATTCGAGTGTAATTAACGAATTACGTTGAGTTTAGCGGTGAATGCACGACCATTTTGAGTATTTTCCAGGCGTACAAAATACACGGCAGGTGGCAACTGGGATACATCCAGGTAGTAAACGTTAATATCTGGTTCCACCCTTACACTCGCAGCCGAAACCATACGCCCTCCCAAACTATGCAAGGTCAGACGGGCATCAAATCCGGTTCCCTGGTTTGTGAAGCCAACTTCTACCTGAATACTTGCAGGGTTTGGAAAAATGGTAAGAGGTTGTTCTTTTGCGAAAACCTGGCTGGTGCTTACCGTTTGTGGGAGGTAACATTCAGGGTTTACGACAAATGCCGGATCAACCAAATTTACTTTATTATATCCGTCGAACATGGTTTGAGTCAAAACTTCTTCACCTGCTCCAAGCCAATCCTGTAGTAAAGTGGTAAAGACTTGTCTGTAATCAAATTGCGCTCCTTGAAGCTGGTTATCAGGAGTCAGGTTGGATAAATTTACATTGGTACCTTTTACCCCTGCTGCGATGTTTTTACCGAATACAAGCATTGGCGCCAACGTGCCGTGATCCGAACCATCAGAGCCATTTTCGCGTGCACAACGACCAAATTCCGAGAAAGTGCAGGCGGTTACCTGATCAGCTAGTCCAAGACCTTCGAGATCGTCAAAGAAATTCTTGATGGATTCGGCCAGATCGAGGAGCAGGTTGGCGTGGTCGCCCTGAGCGGTATTTCCGCCATCAATCTGGGCATTGTGTGTGTCAAATCCACCCAGTTGACACAGGTAAATCTTGGTTTTGCATCCTCCTTTAATCAAGCGGGCAACTGTTTGAAGTTGCGGAGCAAGTCGGCTGTTATTATTGGTGGTAGGATAAGTAGTCAGATAATTGCTGCCAGCGTTGAATACCTCCGAAATTCGTTGTGCGTACAAGCTGGTGCTTCTTTCAACGCCCATGATGTACTCCAGTTCTACACCATGATCTGAATCAGGCACGTTCAAAATAGGCGCTCCACCAATGGTTTGGATGAGCGAATAAAAGCCTGATGCATCCTGACCACTCAAATTGATAACGTTTTGGTGCTCGGTTTCTGTATGAAAACCCAGTGAGGTGGTTGGGTCTCCTACCTGAATACCCAGGGGGTCAGGCATACTGCTTGTAGGTACTCCTTCAACCTCCGGATAAAAGGCCTGTAGCGCCCGACCCATCCATCCGGATTTGATGTTGTTGTTGGCAATAGATCCGTCGCCACCTGTAAGCCAAAGATCGGTTCCTTTGAAATGGCTTTGATTCATGCTTTCATAGCCAACGCCCTGAATGATGGATGCCCAACCTTTATCGTACAGTTCCTTGATTTTTGCAAAAGAGGGGTGAACTCCTACCTGATCCTGGTTATTCAACGTGCTGTCAAGATTAATGTAATCACTTTCATTGATGCGAATGGTAGGGCGCAAATTGGCATAGGTATCATATTGTTCGATGGGGATGATGGTGTTCAGGCCATCATTCCCGCCTTTGAGCTGAATGAGTACCAATACCCGCTCCTCAACGCCATCGCAGCTATTCAGCAATTTAGCCATATGGCTATTGGCAAAAGCCCGAAGAGGGTGTCCGTTTACCACGAACGGTGTTACGGTCGCGGCAGGAAATATCTTGAGAAAATTTCTGCGTTTCATGTTGTAAATCAATTAAGTGGATGAAAATGTAGCAACAATTTGGAGCACTTAAAAAGTCTGATATTCCTGTGAGTACAGTATTGCTTTTATAAGCCGTTCCAAAGCGATGGTCACCTCTGTTGCATTGTTAGTGGTGAGGTAATTCTCCCACTCATACGTCCAATCTGCCGGAGGCAGTTCATCCAGAAATACTTGTATGTGGAAATAATTAAATCGGTCAGAATCCACTTCTTCTGGTAAAAGATATTTCAACAAATCTTCTACAAGCACCTGAGAATCAAGCGGATTTGAAATGACGCCACTGTTTTTTACCCAGTTGGCAATATTGATTTTGGTACCTAGCTGTTGATTAGGTGTATTTCCAATGGTTAGTAATCCACTCAGGAACATCTCTCCCATCTTATATCTGGAAATGATGGTGCTGGAATTGAACCATTGATGACTAAAGTCGGGTTCCTGGTAATAGGCAGGATAGCCTGCAACATCTGAAGCAAAGAAGAGGGGTAGATTGGCTGTAGTGAAGGCGCGTTGCAACATCCCCCGTTCAAAAATCTGGAAATAACCCGGAGTATTCAGTTGCGGATCAGGAAGTGGCATGCCAAAAAACGACATGGTCTGATAATTCAGTTCAAGTGGCGATTTGATCATACCGCCAATGATTTCATCAGCATTGTCAGAATCGTCAGCATCAAAAAAGTGTTGACTTTGTAACAACTGCTGTAGCACCGGCTTAATTTCAAAATTATTGCTGGTCAGTGTGTTGGCAAGAGGTACAATAATATCTGTTTCGATCTCCTGTGTGATCTTTCCGTTTACAAAAAAGCGGTATAAACGGCGGCAGAGATTTTTGGCAGTTTCAGGTTGTGCAAAAACCATATCTACAAAGGCCTGTAGTTCCACCCACATTTCGGCATTATTGGAAGCGCCGGGAATAACCGTATTATTAAACTTGGAGGAAAAAGTTTTAGGACCGGTTACGTGTTGTAAAAATTGAGCATCTCCACGAGGCAGGCCGGTTTCTGCGTCCACCACATCCCGGTTTAGTCGGGTTCTAAAGCCCGTCAATACTTTTGCTGCTTGTACAATATCGTCTTCCGTATAATTGGTGTAATCGCCTGGCGCGATTTGGGGGCCTTTCCCAATGGTAAAAAGCTCGAAAAACTCCCTTGCGAAGTTTTCATTCGGGTTGTTTTTGTTGTTTTGGGTATTGTTCAGGTAAACCAGCATGTTATTGTCGGTTACCATTTTATAAGCAAGTTTTTTAAAATTACCCAGGGCGCCCCATCTTAGTAATTGCAGGTAATCAAAAAAGCTTGAGTTTCTGGCAGTA
>DLXL01000262.1:25401-27542 GCA_003448025.1 Saprospirales bacterium
GCGGTTGTCTGAAAATACTGATGGAAGAAAAAAGTCATCTTATGGCCTATCCCAGTGTCTTGCAAGGCTTCATTGCACCACCAGATCATGACCCAGCGACGGAGCACGAAGTCTTCTGCCGGCAAACTGTTTTGTGGCGTTCCAGGCAAAGGCAGTAGCCAGGTTTCTACCGGAGAACCCTGCGTTTGAAGGTCCTTGAAAATAGGCTGGTTTTGTTTCAGCGGGTTCATTTGCAGGAGCATATTTAGCGCCTGACCGGCAGTTTGACCCGCCATTTGATCTACCTTTGGTTTGATAAAATGATAACTGGTGCGCCGTAGCAAATGGGCTGCCCTCCTGTGACCCAAAGGACCTGCAAAAGGAGTTAGTGATGCCATAATTCTGAAATGTTGATTAGAAGGTGGCGAAATAGTACTAAGCGCGTGTTTTAAATTTCATTGCATGGCTATAAGCGCAAAATTTTATCTTATAATAGATTGCATTTTTTCATCTTAACTACCCGATACTCGGGATCAAGCCCTGAAAATGCGCCTTATATAAAATAAAATTTTCCAGCTTTCGCTCAGGCATGTAAACTTAAACACGCTTTAAGTTTACTGGACTACCTGTTTGACCCGTTAGCCATGCTATGGTTTAACGAGTTGTTTAAAAAAAAACAATCAGGGAAAATAATTAATAAATGGTTGCCAAATAGACTCGTGCTGCACCCACAATATCCTCGGGCCAAACACGCAACAGAAGGAAAACGCCGGCCACCATAACCAATTTTATTAGCCCGGCGGCAATATCAAAGTCTGGCTTTCCCTTTGCACGGTATAAAACGATCGTTGCGCCAAGTGTCGGAAACAGGAGCAGGCCAACTCCAGTCCAAATCTGCCATTCGGGAGCTTGGGTTTGTTGCCAGAATACCAGCATGACAGCTAAAAAAAATGCAAGGATTAATCCGGTAATACCGGCGGGTTTTTTTGCAAACCTGGGACCTTTGAGAACCGCAAGAGTATTGCATCCACATGCTGCGTCGCCAGGAAAATCCTGAAGATCTTTGATCTGTTCTCTTAAAAAATTGGACAAGAAGGCGAATAATGCATATAGCCAAACCAGGGCAATTGCTTGATGAATCGTATCAGGGGCTACAAAAGATGTGAGCCAGATGGCTCTTTGTTCGGGTAATAACACTACCAGTGGCGCCAATGCGCACAGTAAAGACACCAATAAATTACCAATAACTGCCGTGCATTTAAATACCCAGGCATACAGAAACAGCAGAAATGAAATGCCCGGAAAAACCCACATGGGCCAATGATCATGTGGACGCAACGCTCTATCCACCAGAAAAGCCATCCAATGCGCTGCGCCTACGATGACTGAATATAGAATCAAGGCAAAGGAGGGAGTTAGAATTCGCCCCCAAAAGGCAAGCTGGGGGCGGTTCATAGCATCATTGAATCGGTCGTAATAATCGTTTAGTACGTATCCGGCTAATGTGGTAAGAACAGTGGCAGTGGTTAATAGTAGGAAGCTGCGTTCTGTTAGGAGGGGAATACCTCCTGCCTTTAGTATGGCTGGCCGCAAGACGTACCAGTACGGTATCCATTGAATCAGGAATACCATTGCCAAATTAGGAAGCCGAAGCATCCTTATAAATGCGAGGGGGTAATTCACAAGGCGAATGTAGCCATTTCTACGGCTAGCACCACCCTGCAATTATTGAATTTTTTTGTACTTCTGACTGTTGCCGCTACCTCCGAGTGGTCTATACTGTAATTGATTGGTATTGCATGTGGTTACAAACATGCATTCAGCGCGGTATTTTCCTTCTACAATGGTCATTTCGGTGAAACACCAACCATCTGAAGTGTCAACACTATCCGGCTTGCATACCGGACTTTGGCATGCTCCATCAACATCTACCGTAGCCTGATGCACAACCTTTCCTTGCTGGGTGTGCGTCATTTGGGTGTCAGATATGTCGAGAATATAATTTGTGTCAGACTCGCTTTGCCATCTGCCCTGAAGAACTTTTATCAGATCGTTTGGATCAGGAATAGCAGTTCTTTTTGAAGTCCCTTCTGATGAAGAAGCGGAAGATTCAGTTGCTTTAGGATTGTTTTGGCAGGCCAAAAAAGTTAGGATACCCGCCG
>DLXL01000262.1:27661-32753 GCA_003448025.1 Saprospirales bacterium
GCCATTAGCAGGATTGAATTAATAATTTTCATAAAATGCGTGTAACCAGTTCTTTTCGCGGGTAGATAAATTGTTAGGGTAAGCTTATTTACAGTCATCACATCTGATTGCCGTCAGGCCAAGCTCACTGTTTGCCGGCAACTCTACTACAATTTGTGTGCCACCTGGCAAAGCATTGAGCAAAACCTCAAAATTCAAATTCCTTTTATTGTCATATGTAAAACTTGTCCCTTTGGGGCTAATTTGAAAATTTGCCGTTGCGGACAAGCAGGTAGGCAGGTTTTGTCCGGTAAGTACCATTACATCTTTGCCGATTTGTTGAAGCATGAAGGATGCACTCATTTTTCCTTTTTCTACAATAACCTGACACGGAACATTGCCAAGAGCAAAGAATCTGCGGTTGTAATTTTGTGCATCTGCATTTATCAATGCCGCATCTCCTTTGGGAATGAAACACCAGTTGCTGGGGTCTCTTACCGTGCTGGTAAACTGTCTGGTATCAAATTTGAATACTACTCCTTGATCTTCTGATTTTGGTTGTTCTGAAGATGAAGGGTTTGAGGAATTGCAGCCTATTCCTAACAGAAAGAGGAGAAATAACGTTAATCTGGTCATACAACTATTTGACAATTACAATGTCGCCTGGTGCAACTCCTGTTCTGAATTGGTATACATGAGAGCCATCCAAACGACGCACAAATATCTCTCCATTACTTGCAAAATCCTTTGCATCGGCGCAATAAAATAGTCCTGCGTCTGAATCGAGCGCCAAGGCATAGATATTTTGACCAAAAAGGTAAATAAAAGAAAAGTCCGGGCCTGACTGTGCCATTTTATAGACTCCACTGTTTCCAAAGAAATAGGAAAGTTCTGTGTTTGGATCAAAAACCAGATCGTCTGAATAGGCAGGGGTTGCCGCACCAAAGCCCGAATTCGAAAAATATTTCAATCTGCTCTCAGGTAAAGCATCGAGAAAATAGCCTTTACAGAGGTAGAACAACTTGCTGTCGGCGCCTTTTTCATACCATAAAAGGGAGGCCGGGTTTTTACCTGCAGATACTGGAGTGGTTTGTGCGAGGTCGTCAGATGTTTGAATAATCGTTATGGTTGAGTCCATGCCATACCCTCCGGAATTGGCCACATATACTTTATTATTGGCCAGCACCATCTTTTCCGGTCCCTTGCCGGTTGGGATTGTTTTTTCAATATTAAAAGTGTTCAGGTTTACTTTGGCAACACTTCCGGTTAATCCGTCTGCGCCCCATTGGCTCACATATGCCACATCCGGGCTAATGGGGAGGAAATATCGTGGTAATTGCAGATTACCTATGGTGTCGATGTATTCAAAGGTGGAGGCGTCAACCACCACTACTTTGTTCGTGCCATTCACTACAATATATCCTTTATCGTTGTAAAAGGTGAGGGACTGAACAAATTGTCCCAGACTGGCGCCGTTGTTAGCTTTTTCAAAGATAGAATCCCGAACTTCTCCGGTATTGGGGTCATGCCAGCTAATGGTACCCGTTCCTCCAAAAGGTCCTTCATTAACGATAAAGACACCTTTGGCGTAATCCTGGTTTGCAGGAGGTGGTACACAACAATCTTTTTCTGCGCAGGAGTACCACCCTGAAACAGACAATAGTAAAAAAAACTGAAGGAGTGAAAATTTGACTTTCATTGTAAGTGATGGAATGAAAGGCAAAGGCGTAGATTAGTACGCAACTTGCCGCCTGGCAACCCGCATACCGATGGTCTGAACAAGACTTTCTACCCGAAGCCTGGTGAAAAAAAGTGCTCTTGGCAGGTCTTCTGGCTCATCTCCTGTTTTAAAAACCTTCCCGGCATCTGCCAGTGGTTATAAGTATTAAAACATTTTTTACGACTGATATTTCAGGCGCAGGAGAGTTACAGCAGCGGGGACTGCCCCGGATTCCCACCGGGTTCCCTTTTCATCCAGGAGATACCCTGGAAACCAAAAGTGGTGTAAAGGTAATTAAAATCCACAAACCAAACGTCGGATGTCCTCAAACCAGGTTACCCCGATGAGTTCCTTAATCCGGTTGTAATCTTTGCAGGCTTCCTCCTTTTTGTTTTGATTGGTATAAGCCGTGCCTCTATAGTACAATATTTCGCAATTGTCAGGCACCAGGGCTAATGCCTGCGTCCATTTGGCAATGGCCTCATCTGTTTTATCCGCTTCAAGTAGGGTGGCTCCTTCGTCGGCCAATATCATGGCCTGATCAAATTTTTCATTGATTGAAGCGCATTTTTTAGCGTCAGATTTAAATACTACCCGCAGCGGAAGGGTTGTATTAACTGTTTTTCCTTCAAATTCTGCAGGTATCCACATACCGCCTGATTTGCGCGCCAGACGCAATGACTCAAACTGAAAATCCATACCTAGATTATTGAAATCCAGTTGATTTATGACCTTTAGATTGCCATTGGTTTGAATAATGGAAGCCATTTCAATGACACCTGTTTTGCAGCTGTCTTCCCATCCTGCCGGATAATCCAGTTTGTTGATAATAAAGCTTACCAGAGAATCAAGGCCGCCTTTAAAGTCAGCTCCTTTGTCGAATCGGGTGTAGATGGTATCACCTTCATAGTTTATGTAATATGGCAGAGCCTCCTGAAGCCTGAATTTGATTGGAAGCGCCTGTTTAACCCGAACTGGTTTTTCATTGGTTAATCCAGGTTGCCATCTCAAACCCAGGGAATCAAGGGCTGTTAATACCCGAATAGCCTCTTTGCCACATCCACCTCCTATGTCTTTAAGCAGGGATAGGCTGCTCATTCGGCCATTGGTTTCTATGACGCAGGAAACCACTACCGTACCCTGGATATTGTTTTGACGGGCTTCTTCAGGGTACCGAATGTTTTGGGCTAAAATGGCAAAAAGCTGGTTTTCTCCGCACAATTAGATACTATCTCTGGTCCAAGTCGGATGGAATTCTGGCGAACAGGGCCTAAACATTGGAAAAGGCAAAACATCTGCCATCTGATGAACCGTCGTATCTGAACCGGTCTGACCTTGCACCGCTAAAGCAAACAAAAAAAAGAGGATGAAAAAAACAGTTGACTTCATAATGATCAAAATATTGGGGCTAAGGTATCGCAAAAGGTTGGCACGGTTTTCCGCAGGAAGTGTAAAATAAAAAAGCCCGGCCGCATTTGGCCAGGCTTTGGTTAGCGGATCTTAAAATCCCATGAACAATTCTTCGGTTTTCGGAGCATCCTGTTGTGGAGTCTCCCCCACTCTGTTAAGTTAACCTGGTTTCGTTACCCGAACCGTGGCGTTTTTGATTTTAATAGAAACAGGTGTGCTCATATGGTGCAGAAAAAAATGGTGACCGGTTTAACTGCCAAAAGGCACGTTTGGGATTGCAAACATCAGGCTCTTGTGCCTTTAGCTCCAATTACAATTTTTCGGGATTGTGAAAAAAAATAAGTGAATTATCCACATTAGTATATTTTTCATATAAACTATATTCATATGATTTACAATTATTTAAGTATTTAATTCTTGAAATTTCCCATTTTATAAAAGTGAATATTGCAAGCCAGTTTACGACTCTGATGCTTTGCAAAGTTTGGGTGCTTATCCACCAGCCATCATTTGACGATACTGTTGCAACTTGCGTACCTTTGCCAATCGATATGAAAAATTTGCTGATAATTGGTGCGGGCAGATCCGCAACTGCGCTTATTCAATATATTCTGGGTCAGGCTAAACTGCATAATTTTTATGTTACAGTGTCTGACGCTGATATAGCATTGGCGCGCAACAAAGTAAATGACCATACACATGGCAGGGGCATATGGTTGGACGCGTCTAAGCCGAATGATCGGCGCGAAATCATTGCTCGTCATGATGTAGTGGTCTCTCTCCTCCCTCCTCAAATGCACCTGGAGGTTGCCATGGACTGCATTGCATTGGGCAAGCACATGGTTACTGCCAGCTATGTGAGCAAACAAGTGTTTCGGCTGGGGGATGAAGCCAGGCAAAGGGCACTTGTATTTATGAACGAAATCGGATTGGATCCGGGTATTGATCATATGAGTGCCATGCAACGGATACATATGATCAAAGGGATGGGAGGAAAAATCACCTCTTTTTATTCCTATACAGGTGGGCTGGTAGCTCCTGAAAGTGATGACAATCCATGGCACTACAAATTCAGCTGGAATCCCAGAAATGTGGTGCTGGCAGGACAAGGAACAGCGCAATTTCTGGAGGATGGAAAACTGAAATATATACCCTACCGGCGATTATTCAGGCAGTATCGACTGGTAGATATTCCTGATATGGGGCAATGGGAGGTTTATGCGAACCGGGATTCCCTTTTGTATCGTGAAGCCTATGGACTGCAAAACATCAGAACCTTGTTCAGGGGAACGATACGGCACCGTGGCTTTTGCGATGCCTGGAATGCTCTGGTACGAATTGGCCTCACAGATGCTACCTTCCCTATTGTAAACAGCGATCAATTGACCTACCATGACCTGATGGAAGCCTTTTTGGGCATTAGTCAGCATGTTGGTTCGGTGAAAGACCGGATGGCAAAAATGATTGAGGTTGATCCGGAAGGCGATGTCATGCAAAAACTGGAGTGGCTGGGCCTGTTCAGTAAAAAACGCATCAAAGTGAAAGATGCCACTCCGGCGTTGATTCTTGAAAATCTACTCCTTGAAAAGTGGGCGCTGGGTCCTCAGGATAAGGATATGGTGATCATGCAGCATGTATTTGAGTACGAATTGCAGCGCAAAAAGAAAAAATTGACATCTACCCTGGTCATGAAAGGCAATGACAGTGCCGATACAGCTATGTCACGATTGGTTGGATTGCCGTTAGGGATTTTTGTCAAATTACTGATGTTGGGTAAAATTTCAACGACAGGTGTCAATATTCCAACCATGCCAGAGGTATACGAACCTGTTTTGGCTGAATTGGAGGACTACGGTGTATCTTTTGTGGAGCAAGAGGAATAGCAGATTAATTCCGGCTCCTGTTTGAACCAACCAATCGATAAAGGCGTTCTATAAGGGTTTCTGACAACTATCAGGAACCCTTATCTGTTTTACCACAAAC
>DLXL01000262.1:32941-39606 GCA_003448025.1 Saprospirales bacterium
ATAAACCCAAAAACCCACAAACCCACAAACCCATAAACCCACAAACCCTCTCTCCATGCTTGGCTTTCGCTTCACCGACTATCAACCTGATCCAAATGAAACAACCTTCGATCGGTTGTTCAAGATTTTTCAGGAGTTGATGTTGTACACCTCCGGAGATGTGTATGAAGCATTGGCATGGCTGAATGAACTGGATCGGGAATATAAGTTGACGAATGAAGACTATGGGATGGGTGATTTTATCCGGGATCTGGAGGAGCGAGGGTATATTCAAAGAGACCCGGATGCAGCAGGAGGAATGGGGCCCACCTCAAAACTGGAAATCAGTCTGCGACAAAAAAGTCTGGATGATATTTTCGGCGACCTTAAGAAAGCAAAAACGGGTCAGCACACCACAGGTTCGATTGGGCGGGGCGATGAGTTTACAGCTGATGTGAAGCCGTTTGAATTTGGTGATAGCCTGGAAAATCTTGCGGTAACCAATTCTTTACGAAGCGCCTACATCAACCACGGAATTGATGACTTTAAGCTTTCGCAGGATGATCTGGAAGTGCATGAGACCTATTATCAAAGTCAAATGTCTTCCGTATTAATGATTGATATTTCCCACTCCATGACCTTATATGGAGAGGATCGCATTACCCCCGCAAAAAAGGTTGCACTAGCGCTGGCTGAATTCATTCGCACCAAGTTTCCCAAAGATACCCTCGACATCATAGTTTTTGGAGACGATGCCTGGCCCATTGAGTTAAAAGACCTGCCTTATCTTACCAACGGAGAATATCATACCAATACCGTAGCGGGCCTGGAACTTGCGCTCGATATTCTTAAAAAACGCAGGAATCCAAACCGGCAGATCTTTATGGTGACGGATGGGAAGCCTACTTGTTTAAAGATTGGCAAGAATTACTACAAGAACTCCTTCGGTCTGGATCGGAAGATTGTGAATCGTTGTCTGAGCCTGGCTTTGCGCTGCAGAAAAATGAGTATCCCAATTACCACCTTTATGATTGCCCGGGATCCTTACCTGATGCGTTTTGTGGAAACCTTTACCCAAACCAACAATGGCGCAGCTTTTTATTCCAGTCTGAATGGCCTTGGTTCATTCGTTTTGGAGAATTACAAGAAGCGCAAAAAGAAGTGAGTGTGCACTTACCTTGCCACCAACCCGATTTTCCTGCCTTCTTCGATCATGCGTTGAAAAGCTGATTCATAATCATTGGTAATTTCACCATCAAGAATAGCTTCTCGCACTGCCGTTTTGATAACCCCAACCTCTCTGGATGGTTGAATATCAAATGTTTGCATGATTACTTCACCCGTAATGGGTGGTTGCCACAGTCGTAACCGATCTGCTTCTGATACCAAAGCCATCCGTTCCTTCAGGTACTCATAACCCTCCAGATAACGGCGCATTTTATGGGGATTTTTGGTGGTGATGTCAGATTCGCACAGCTTCATCAATTCTTCAATATCAGGACCGGCATCAAATAATAATCGGCGAACCGCAGAATCCGTCACCTGTTCTTTAGTCAGTGAAATGGGACGCAAGTGCAGCATTACCATTTTCTGCACGAATTCCATTTTGGAATCCAGTGGAAGTTTGAGTTCTCTGAAGATCTTGGGGACCATTTTTGCTCCCAGCCATTCGTGGCCATGGAAAGTCCATCCACCGGCTTCCTTATCAAATTTTTTGGTGGCCGGCTTGGCTATATCATGCATGACGGCTGCCCACCTTAACCACAGGTTATCTGATCGTTTGCATACATTATCCAACACCTCCAGGGTATGGAAAAAATTGTCTTTATGCGCCCTGCCGTTACGATCTTCTACTCCTTGCAAGGCCGCCATTTCCGGGAAAATGAGTTTCAATAATCCTGTTTCAAACAGTAATTTAAAACCAATAGAAGGCTTATCGGTTTTCATGATTTTCTCCAACTCTCCTATAATCCGCTCTTTGGAAATAATGTGTATTCTGCTTTTGTATTTAGCAATTCCCTGAAGGGTTGAGGCTTCAATCTCAAATCCAAGTTGATTGGAAAATCGGATGGCTCGCAACATACGCAGCGGATCGTCAGAAAAGGTTTGCCCGGGATCCAGGGGTGTCTTTATGACTTTTTGCTCCAGGTGTTCCAACCCGTTGAAAGGATCAACGATGTGGCCAAAATCGTGTTCTCCCAGGCTCATTGCAAGGGCATTGATGGTAAAATCGCGCCTGTTTTGATCATCTTCCAGCGTGCCCAGTTCAACATCAGGTTTTCTGCTATGGGGGCTATAGCTTTCTCTTCTTGCCCCTACAAATTCAAATTCAATGCCCTCATAACGCAACATGGCAGTGCCAAATCGGCTGTACACTACCACTTTAGGCCTGGGGTTTAATTTTGATGCTACAGTTTCTGCCAGGGTGATGCCATCTCCAACACAGACAATATCAATATCTTTGGTTGGCCTGCCCAGGAGCCGATCACGAACAAAACCGCCTACTACATAGGCTGGATAGTTGAGTGATTGGGCAGTATCACTCACTATTTCAAGGAATTTGCGCTCCTCAGGCAATAAAGTGAAGTACATGTATGAAAACGATGGATCAATGGGTTCGACAAAGGGGGGGGGCGGTTAGCCGTCACAAACTTCATTCACATCTATAGCCATAGGTTCATGTGACAGTGTGAAATCTACATTGCTGTAAACGGTTTCAATTTCTTCCAGCGTTTCAAAAAGAATGGATGGCTCCATTTCAGTTACAAGTCTGGCACGATAGGGCTTGATATCTGGCAAGCCTTTGAAATATGGCGCATAGTGTCTCCGCATTTCCAGCACGCCCAGTTTAGGGCCTTTCCATGCCAGGCTGTCGGTTAGGTGTTGTTTAGCTGCTGCAACACGCTCCCGGATGGTTGGAGGCGCCAACAATTCACCCGTAGCGAAAAAGTGCTTGATCTCTCTGAATATCCAGGGGTATCCAATACTGGCCCGGCCAATCATAATCCCGTCAGTTCCAAAACGATTTTTGTAGTCCAATGCTTTTTGAGGACTATCCACATCACCGTTGCCAAAAATGGGTATATGCATGCGGGGGTTTTCCTTAACCTTCGCAATCCAGCTCCAGTTGGCTTCTCCCTTATACATTTGGGCACGGGTGCGCCCGTGAATACTAAGTGCCTGAATACCAACATCCTGGAGTCTTTCAGCTACTTCCAGAATATTAATACTGGAATCATCCCAGCCCAGACGCGTTTTTACCGTGACCGGCTTTTTGGTGCTTTTAACTACGGCTTCTGTAAGCCGAACCATATGGGGGACATCTTTTAATAGTCCGGCCCCGGCCATACGACAGGCCACCTTTGCTACCGGGCATCCAAAGTTGATATCAATAACATCCGGATTTTTGGCCTCAATGATTTCAGCCGCCTCAATCATATTCTCCAATTGTCCGCCGAAATACTGAATGCCTATGGGGCGCTCATAATCAAAGATCTCCAGCTTTTGGAAAGTCTGTTTAGCCTCATGAATGAGTCCGTCAGCAGAAATAAACTCCGTATACACCATGTCTGCCCCATGCTCCTTACAAAGCTTGCGAAAAGGAGGGTCACTTACGTCCTCCATAGGGGCAAGTAACAATGGGAAATCACCCAATTCTACATTTCCAATCTTAACCATGGGGCAAAGTTCGGAAAAAAAGCGATATGAGGGTGTTTATAGAGCGGCTGAAATACATTAACCATTTGGAATAGTTAGTTTTTTGCGATTTTCCAAATGCATCCTGAGTCCTAATAAGGCTGCGATTTCAGCTCCCTGTTTCTGACTTGCGATCAATAGTTCTGGTGTATAATATTTTTGAACAAAATGAGTGTCAAAATCAGCCGTTACGAATGCCGGGTGGTCCAGTACAAATCGGCCGAATGGCAACGTAGTTGCACAACCTTCTACCTCATATTGGGCAATAGCCTCCTTTAGCCGTTGGATGGCTTCTGATCTGGTGGCGCCATGTACGACTAGTTTTGCCAGCATGGGATCATAGTAAATAGGAACTTCCATTCCTTCTTCAAAACCACCGTCCACCCTTATGCCAGGGCCTGACGGAATCCGGTATTTTTCCAGTTTGCCAACGGATGGTAAAAAGTTATTCAATGGATCCTCCGCATATACCCTCAATTCCATTGCATGGCCATGAATCTGCAAATCCTCTTGCCTGAAACCAAGTTTTTCTCCTCTCGCTACCCGGATTTGCCATTCTACCAGGTCCAATCCAGTGATCATTTCTGTAACCGGATGTTCTACCTGTAAGCGGGTGTTCATCTCCAGAAAGTAAAAATTGCGGTCAATGTCAACCAGAAATTCCACGGTTCCTGCTCCAACATAATCGCATGATTGGGCTACCCGTACAGCAGCCTCTCCCATGGCTTTGCGTAATTCCGGGGAGAGAATAGCGGATGGGGCCTCTTCCACCACTTTCTGGTGGCGGCGTTGTATACTGCATTCCCGTTCAAATAAATAAACCGTATTCCCATGGGTATCTGCCATGATCTGAACCTCGATATGCCTTGGCCCTGTTACGTATTTTTCAATAAAAACAGAACCATCCCCAAAAGCCGAGATGGCTTCAGAAATGGCACGCTCCATTTGTTCCTGTGTATCCTCCTCGCGCTCTACAATACGCATGCCTTTACCACCCCCTCCTGCAGAAGCTTTTACCAAAATAGGATATCCAACCCTGCGTCCGATTTCCTTGGCCATGGCAACATCGGTGATGGCTTCCTCAATGCCCGGTACCATAGGCACATTGAATTTTTTTGCGGCCTCCTTTGCGGCTAGCTTGCTCCCCATCACCTCAATACTTGTTGGGTTCGGACCAATAAATGCTATGCCTGCCTGCTGTACCATTCGGGCAAAGTTGGCATTTTCGCTCAAAAAGCCGTATCCCGGGTGTATCCCGTCGACGCCCAAGCGTTTGGCTGCCTCTACAATTTTATCTCCTCTCAAATAGCTTTGCGCAGAGGGTGCAGGACCTAATAATACGGCTTCATCTGCAAATCGGACATGTGGGGCATGGCGGTCCGCTTCAGAATAAACGGCCACAGTGGATATGCCCATTTTTCGTGCAGTACGCATCACTCTAAGCGCAATTTCACCGCGGTTGGCTACAAGTATCTTATTCATGCTGCAAAGAAAAGAAGGGTTTGGGATAGTATGATTTAATGTGTCTGAACTTTTCTAATTAAGAAGGTTTAGAGATAGTCCCTTTACTTAATTCTTGAAAAAGGTTCTGTTGGAATATTTGAAACAATTGCCTGGTTACTAAACAATCATAGGTTTTCCCATCCAGCAGGCGGATCCAGCGTACTCCCTGAATGGCATTGGTTAAAAAGATTTCATCTGCATCTGCAACAACCTCCGTTTCGCCCTGAACGGGTTTTATAGTCCAGCCAAAGTTGGTTGCTAAGGTAATAATCCTGCTTTGAGTGGTGCCGACAACTTGTCCTTCGCCAGTCTCCGGGTAAAATATGGTGCCGCCTTTTATCCAAAACACGTTACTGCTGGTAGCTTCGCACACCCTGTTTGCTGAATTGAGAAGCAGACCCTCCTGCATGCCGCGTTTTTGTACCTCCATGGCAGCTTTAACGTAGCGGTTTCCGCCAAGTAATTTAATCCCGCTCAATTCATCCATGGGAAGTTTAACAGAATGACAAAAGCAGGCTGAAAGACCTTCTTCATGCCATTCATAGGTTTGGTTCTCCAAAGGTTGAACCGTTATCAGGAATTGTGGCTGATTATTTTCCGGCCGAAAAAATCCGCCCTGGTTTCTCCAGACCATGAGTCGAATCCTGCTGTTATGTATCCCGGTTTTGATTATTTCCTGCGCTATTTTGGTTGATGTCCATTCTTCAGGCCATTCCAGTTCCAGGGCCTCAACACCTCTTGACAGTCTGGCCCAATGCAATTCCCAGAAAGGTATTTGACCTTCAAAAGATCGGATGGTTTCAAAAATGCCATCTCCGTAGTAGGCCGCCCTTTGAATGGTTATGAGCGGCTCCGGGAGGTCTGTGTATAATTGTCCGTTTAAGTTTGTCATGGAATAACTGCAAACATCCGGTAATTTGCAGCCTCAATCAGAAATGTTTATGAAACTTTTACTGACCAATTTTTGCTTATTCCTCGGAATAAGCTTTCAAAGCATAGAAGGATTAGCACAAAATATTGAAAAACAAAGGGTTGTAATCCCAGGCACTGAGGTGTCCTTCGAATTAGTCCTTTTGCCTCCAGGGAACTTCATGATGGGAAGCAAAGCAAATGAAGTGGGCAGATCAGAGAATGAGGGGCATCAAGCTGTTAGTTTGAGCGGTTTTTGGATGGGTGTTTGCGAAGTAACCTGGGATGAATTTTACTGCTTTCAATTTAAGCATATGGATTCCGATTCCAGTCTTAACAATGATCTGGGGTTCAAGGCAGATGCGATTGCCCGCCCTACTCCACCCTATTTCGATTTTACCTATGGACGTGGCAGAGCAGGCGGGTTTCCAGCCGCAACGATGACGCAGCAGGCAGCTTTGCGATATTGCCAATGGTTAAGTGATAAAACGGGCGATTTTTATCGGCTACCCACTGAAGCGGAATGGGAATATGCTTGTCGTGCAGGGACAACTACTCGCTTTTATTTTGGTGATGAT
>DLXL01000262.1:39711-39865 GCA_003448025.1 Saprospirales bacterium
TGGGAATATGCTTGTCGGGCAGGTTCCGGAACGGCATTTTCCTGGGGCGAAAAAAGTGAGATGGCTGAGGAATATGCCTGGTTTTATGATAACAGCTCCGGATCCTATCAAAAAGTAGGCGCCAAAAAGCCTAATGCCTGGGGTATACATGATA
>DLXL01000566.1:0-1039 GCA_003448025.1 Saprospirales bacterium
ACGACCATTTATTGCAAAAGTCGACTGCCAGTCACCCCGACAGTAAACCCCAATATTCTATCCATTCCAATACCAACGAAATGAATACCCTGTTTTCCTATCTTTTCGGACCGGAACTGATCTGGTTCATTGCATGGACCATCATTTATATGATCGGCAGACAAAACGCTGCCCCGCCATACCGCTTCAACCGGCTGCTTGAAAACCTGCACTGGTCCATGGCGCCGATATTGGTGCTGACATTTCTCCTGTTACGTGTACCTTTTGTGGAACAAACCGGACTCATCATCCGTATTTGGATCGCCGGATTGCTGGGTGCGCATATTTTTTTGAAAACCGGACTGAGCGCGCACAGCGAGCAAAGCCCCGGCCTTGGTGCGGTGTATGTAAATGGCACCACCAAAGCCATTACGGTTCTCATTCTGTTTACCATCATCGTATATTTCCGCTTTTGATATGCAAGCATCAGACGAAGAGGCCCGGATTGCCGCCGAAGTACAAAGACAGGTAACCCTGCTGATTACGGAGCAGCAAAAGCAGATGGCCAAAATACTGGAAAATGCCAATCGTGATGCCCTGAAAGGGCTGGACAAGGCCAATGCAGCCCTGAAAAAGGAGCGCAAAAAACTGGAAAAGGAAATAGATGCCACCCGTGCCGAACGAAAAAAACTGGAGAAAGAAGCTGAATCCATGGTGCAACAGTTTTTTTACAAAGGTCAGAAGCAATTCCATGAAGCGGCGCAAACGGAATTGTTGCGCAATTTGGTGCGTAAGCATCTGGAAAACGGAAAAACCCACGAAGAAGTTCAGCAATGGTTCGATGTGCCCATGCGCTTTATCAAGCAAATTCAGGATATTATTGACAGGGTTGCCCCATTGCGGGAGGCTTCCAGAAAAAGAAATTACCCTTCAGAAGGCCAAAAACTGCGTTATTCCGATGAAGGTCGGGGTGGTACTATTTGGTATGAAGCAGGCGAAAAACGGTTCGATATGTGGTGGGAATTTGCAGGCGGCGATGCGCTGGTCATTCTGGATATAC
>DLXL01000566.1:1167-2582 GCA_003448025.1 Saprospirales bacterium
GGGCATTCTGGATATACCAAGCGTGCAGCAATGGGAAGAACGCACCGGAATTCCGCTGATTTTGCGCGAACATGTGCTGCATTTTATAGGAGAACAGGTGGTTGAAGACAAGATTTCGGGTAATGGCAGCTATATCATAGGGTCTAATGTCATTACCTTTTATGCCTCATGAAAAATAAAAAAAACATGATTGTTCTCCTTTGCCTGATATCCATAGGAATATTAGTCCTGATGTCTTGTTTCCGCAAAAAAGGTACTCCTAAAAATCTGGAAGCATGGCTGGAGCAAAACCTCCCCGGACAATTACAGGTGCTGAATACCAACCTGAAGATGCTGGATGTTATGGCCCAGTTTAAAGGGGAGAAACAAGCACTGGTAGCCGACCGGAACAATGCAGAAATTCAGTTCTTTCTGGATTGGAGCAAAGACTCCAGCAACCTGGGGCTCAGTACACTACATATTGAGGAGCAACTGGAATATGCCCGGGAAGGCCACCGAAAATCCACGGAATTGTATCAGCGGTTTTTGTCGGCCGGGCTGGAAAAAGTAGCCGTTGGGGTACACCACCTGAATGTTTTTATACAGTATTATGCTGAGCCCAATCCTGAGGAAAGGGAAAGATTCAAACAGGCCGTACTGCGGGTAATGGGAGAATGGATCAAAACCGATGGTTATACAGTGTATTTGCAGATCATGGAGCCCTCAGCCTATCATACTATAGTACAAAACATTATTCCGAACGGGCATTTTATCACAGAAAACGGCTGGCAACAGGATCAGGAGATCCTGTCACTTTCCATATTATGGAGGGACGTTAAGGCTGAATCCTGGCAATGGGATATCAACATGGTATCTCTTCGGGCACAGGCCTTTACCGACCTGTCTTTTGAAAAAGCGCAGGAATGGGCACAAAAACATTTGCCGAAAGGGGCGAAGCTTGAAGAAGGCAAACTCATTGGTTTTGATATTGTCAAGCATCCCGAAGATGCCAGGCAAAAGGGAGATCCTCATTCCCCCAGCATACGGATATCTTTTCCTTATACCCTGAAGAAATCCAAAGAGGAGAACGCTGAACCTGATGGTTTTGTCACCTGTGTGTATGTGCTGGATACACAGCAAATTTCACAATTCAAGGCAGAAAAAGAGGGCGTCTGGGGACAATAGTTCCCCCTGCCTCCGTGAGTCGCCAATGCTAACGCCTACTGCGCAATCTGCGGGAAAGCTATATCTCCGGGAAATCCAACCCACTGTCCGAATTCGAACACATTCGTTCGGGTTCGGACAACTTTTTAGACAGCATGTGCAATGTAAGTTACTGATAATCATTGTTTTGTATTTGTGGCGCATCATTTGGACCAGTCAATACATAGTTGCAAGACCCACGCAGGGCGAAATGACCCAAAATGACTCCTAAA
>DLXL01000566.1:2812-5402 GCA_003448025.1 Saprospirales bacterium
ACCCAAAATGACTCCTAAATGACCTAAATGACTCCTAAATGACCTAAATGACCCAATAACACCAATTGCGGGCAACAACTAAGCTATGATTCAGAACCTTTTCAAAACTTCCTTTCGCCTGCTTTGGCGTGACCGGTTTTATTCCCTGCTCAACATAGCCGGATTATCCATCGGCATGGCAGCAGCCGTATTTATGTTCCTGTGGGCCGGCGATGAGTTAACTTACGACCACATGCATTCCAACGGCGACCGGATTTACCGGGTGCTAACGAACTGGAAGTTTGGAGAAGACCGGGAATACACCTCCTCCTGCTCGGCGCCACTCACAGATGAAGCCCGAAACAGCGTACCTGGTATCGATCAGATGGTGCGCACCTGGGGTCTGGGAGAACAAACCTTTTTAGTAGGCCCTAATGCAATTGCGCTGGAAGATGTCAGCCTGGTAGAACAGGGGTATTTTACCATTTTTCAGTTTCCGTTTTTGCTGGGCAACGCACAAACAGCATTATCCCAGCCTGGCAATGTGGTGCTGACCGAATCCTCTGCCATCAAACTCTTTGGCAAAATTCCTGACCTGGGTGCTACCTTGCGTCACCCCACCAAAGGCGATTATCAGGTAGGCGCCATACTCAAGGATCTGCCCACCAACTCCACCATTCAATTTGATGCTGTTATACCCTGGGAAGGCAATGTGCTGAAGTATGCTCGCAACCCCAAAGACGCTTTTCGTTGGGGACAAATTAACTTCCCAACCTGGGTGCTACTGCGCCCGGATGCTGATCCGGAGAAAGTGGCCGCGCAGTTTTCCGTTATTGCCAGTAAAGAACGATCCGGAGATGAGGCCTTTTATTACGCCCTGCAAAACGTGCGCGATATCCATTTTTATTCCGGATTTCTGCGATGGGGCGACTACGGTAGCCTGGTCACCGTTCGGGTGGTGGGACTGATCGGGTTGCTGGTGCTCCTGATTGCCTGTATTAATTATGTCAACCTCACGATGGCGCGCACCGTGGGGCGCGCACGCATGGTGGGCATACGCCAGGCCATAGGTGCTGGGAAATGGCAGTTATTCGGACAATCCATGCTGGAATCCGGTATTACGGTGCTGACGGCCACCCTGTTTGCCGCAGGTTTGACCTGGCTGGGCATGCCTGTCTTTGAAGAAATAGGAGGCAAAGACTTTGCCCTGAATCAGGTTTTTGGCAGCCGGAGCCTGGCTATTCTAGGAGGTACTGCCCTGATTGCCTGGTTGGCAAGTGGCTTGCATCCGGCGCTGCAAATGAGCAGGTTCAAACCCGTTACCGCCTTGAAAGGAGAAATTCCAGGCTCGGGTTCCCACTGGCTGCGCAAAATACTGGTAACCAGCCAGTTTGTGTTTTCCATCGGACTCGGTATCTGTGCGCTGCTCATTTTCAAACAGTTGCAATTTGCCCAGGAGAAAAAACTGGGCTTTGACCGTGAGCATGCCTTCATGTTTTTTGTGTCGGATGATCGTGCGGCGCAACTCAAAGCGGAACTAACACAGCAACCAGGCATTTTAGGCGTTTCGTGCAGCGATAATCCGTTTGTTGATCTGGGAAGCCAATGCAGCGGCGATGACTGGGAAGGCAAAACCCCGGAACAGCCTTCAGATCTGTGGCAAATCAATGTTGATCCCGATTTCCCTCAGTTTTTCAACCTGGAATTGTCGGAAGGACGTTGGTTCAACCCCGGCGTTATGGATTCTACTTCTTTTGTCATTAACGAATCAGCTGTTAAAATGATGCAATTTCAGGGTTCTCCCCTTGGCAAATGGATGGATCACGGTGGTATTCGGGGCACTATTGTGGGCGTTTGCAAAGATTTTCATTTCAAATCCCTGCACAACCGCATTGAACCCATGATCTTTTCTTCATTGCCGGGCTTCTATGTTTTTCATGTAAAAACCTCCGGCGCAAAGGCGGCACAGGCCATTGCTTCTTCCCAGGCGTTTTACCAAAAGGTGTACCCCAACAAGGTTTTCAAATATCATTTTCTCGACGAGTTGTACAACGATCTGTACAAATCTGAAGCCCGGGTAGCCCAGCTTACCGGAGTATTCACCGGTTTGGCTCTGTTTATTTCCTGTTTGGGGCTCTTTGGGTTGGCGGCCTTTGCGGCGGCGCAACGCACCAAGGAAATAGGCATCAGAAAAACCCTGGGCGCCAGCGTGGCCTCGGTGGTGGCCCTGCTCAGCAAGGATTTCGTGAAAATGGTGCTCATTGCACTGGTCATCGCTTCTCCGCTGGCGTATTATTTTATGCAACAATGGCTGGCAGAATTTGCCTACCACATGGCCTTCCCATGGTGGGTATTCCCGCTTGTAGGTTTACTGGCTATAGTGGTGGCTTTCATTACCGTGAGTTATCAAAGCATCAAAGCCGCATTGGAAAACCCGGTGAAGGCGCTTAGGAGTGAATGATTGAGTGGGGTTGGGGTTCACCACTAAGCCAGGAAGGACACAAAGTTGAAATATTCTGTAGATCACCACTAAGTCACTAAGGGCACTAAGTTGAAATGTTCTGTAGATCACCACTAAGACAGGAAGGACACAAAGTTGAAATATTCTGTA
>DLXL01000566.1:5661-8805 GCA_003448025.1 Saprospirales bacterium
AAACACTCAAACACCCAAACACTATGATCCAGAACTACCTTAAACTCTCCCTGCGCAATCTGCTCAAACATCCCTTGTTTACCGGGTTGAATGTCTTTGGTTTGGCGTTGGGCCTGGCCGTTTCTCTGCTGTTGTTTTTGCATGTACGGCAGGAATGGTTGTTCGACCGGTACCATAGCAAAGCAGAACGGATTTACCGGGCAACGGTGAACGCCTTTTGGGATCCTGCTCAGCCGGAAGTGTTATCCAATGCCCCCAACGCCGTGGGGCCGGCCATGAAAGAGGCCATCCCCGGGGTGGAGCAGTATGCCCGGTTGCTGAAGCATGAATTCGGCAGAACAGCCTTCATTCAGGCCGCGGAGCGCAGGCTTACGGAAGATCGGTTATTCTGGGCCGATCCGGGATTTTTCAATGTTTTTGATGTTAAACCGGTGTCCGGCGATCTACACCGTGCACTCAGCCAACCCAATACGGCTGCCATCAGCAGATCAACCGCCATCCGGTATTTTGGCACCGAGCAGGTGCTGGGCCAAACCATTAGGGTGGATCAGATGAACCCGCTGGAAATTAAGGCTGTGTTTGAGGATTTTCCCGGACATTCCTCCCTTGATCCCAAACTGTTGGGTTCTTTTCAAACGATGAAATGGGCCAATAACCGTCTGGTTTGGAGCAACTCCAGTTTTGAAACCTGGATTTTGCTTCGTCCGGAAGCCAAACGGGCGGACGTAGAGCCGCAGTTGGCCGCTTTGCTGGATAAAAACGTGGCTAAGGAAGACCAGCGTTTTTCCCTGTGGCTCCAGCCGCTCAGGGAGGTACATTTGTTTTCCTCCTATATGCGCAGCAACTATTGCGACCGTCTGGGTGATCCCAAACAGGTAAGCATTTTGGGAGTGTTGGCGCTGGCGGTGCTGTTGATCGCCTGTTTCAATTACATGAATCTGTCAACCGCCCGGGCTCAGCTGCGTTTCCGTGAAGTAGGCATCAACAAAACCATGGGGGCATCCGGCGCGCAGATGGCCCTTCGATTTTATGCCGAAGCAGCCATACTGACCCTGCTAGCGGCAGCTTTGAGCCTGCTGCTGCTGAGCATTGGCATTCCTTTTTTCAACCGCCTGGCAGACAAACAATTGTCCGTCAGTATGTTAGCCGAACCCGCCACAGGCTTGTGGGCACTAGGCATACTCACCGCAGTGGTATTGATTGCAGGCTCATATCCTGCCTTCTTTTTGTCGGGATTTTCACCAAAAAACCTGCTGCAAACCAGTTTCCGGAAAAACACCGGCGCCGGCTGGTTTCGGCGTTCGCTGGTAATCACTCAGTTTGCCGCGTCTGTAGTGCTGATCGTTGGAACACTGGTGTTGCACGAACAAATGAAATTTATCCAGCAAAAGAAACTCGGATTTGAGCCGGAACAAGTAGTTGCCATCACCACCATTGCCGCCGAGAGTCGCGACCAGGTCAATGCCCTGATCCAGTCGTTCCAACAACTGAGCACAGTAAAGTCCATATGCAGGGCACAGGCTTTCCCGGGGCAATCAGTGAGTATCCGCAGCCTGATCAAAGACGCGCACGACATGGAAGGCGCCGAGTTGCTCACCAATCATGTCAGTCCGGGTTTCGAAAAGGTACTAGGGATGACACTGGTCAGTGGTGCCACCCTCCCGCCCAAACAACCGGACGATACGCTGGTGCAGGTGGTGCTGAATGAAACAGCGGTGAAATACCTGGGCAGCACTCCTGAGCAGATCATAGGGCAGAAAGTGCAGTGCAATCTGGGCGACAACGCCTATGTGGTGGGCGTGGTGCAGGATTTCCATGCACAGTCCTTGCACCAACCCATTACGGCGTATGCCTTCCACAATGCAGAGACCGAAACACGCCGGTATTTGCTGGCAAAACTGGACACCCGTGACATACAACAGTCAATGGCGCAGTTGGAAAGTGCGTTCAAACAAGTGATGCCACATTCGGCTTTTCAATACCAGTTTGTGGACGATTATCTGCAAAAAATGTATCAAACAGAGGTTCGCACAGCCGCTGTGTTTAATGTTTTTTCCCTGTTGTCCATTTTGGTTTCCTGTCTGGGATTATTCGGCCTGGCGGCTTTTGCAGCCGAGCAGCGGGTGAAAGAAATTGGCATCCGCAAGGTATTGGGTGCAAGCATCATGGGCATTACAGGTTTGCTGGCCCGCGATTTTCTGAAATGGGTATTGCTGGCAGTCATCATTGCCTCGCCCATTGCCTGGTACCTGACAGATCGCTGGTTGTCAGACTTTGCCTTCCGGATCGAGCTGCAGTGGTGGTGGTTTGCGCTGGCAGGTGCGGTGGCCCTGACCGTGGCGTTACTCACGGTGAGTTTTCAGAGTATCCGCGCGGCACTGGAGAATCCGGTGAAGTCGTTGGGGCGGGAGTGAGGGTTGGATGGGTTGACTTCTACTTTGGCGAGGACACCTTTGACGCCAGAATGCGCCTTGCATTAATCGGTTTTGCGCAAAAATCCACTCCGCCGTAGTTGTTGTCGTCCTCGCTAACAACCACGGCGGAGCGAAATGTGTGAAGAAATAACCCTCCAGGACTTGAGGTGGGAAGGTATTGTGAGCCCGATGTTGCTGCTGGCAGCAAATATGGCCATCATACTTTATTTCAGGCCGCGTTCTTTTAGGACCTCTTCCAAGTCCTTGTTCTTATTTGGAGCTTTAAGTATTCTGTAGATGAAAACTACTGGAATCAACATTGGAATCAGGAATCCAAATTGCTTTTGGGGATTAAGGCTCCAGGATACCACTCCAAAAATGAGTATTCCTGCCAAAAAACCAATAGATGTTGCGTGCCAAAGTTTGGATTTCATCAATTTTTTCTTCTCAACTAAAAGTTCTTCGTCAGTCAGTTTGTAAAAGTCTTCTTTTTCCATAATTCTTTGTTTGGTAAGTTTTTAGCATTAAAGCCAAATCCCGGCTCGCTAACTTTCCATTCAGCCGGTCGCCAAGGCCACCTGAGATTTCAGCTTTTCACTGCATCCTTTTGTAAGCAAAGTACCGCAATTCCCTCCCTAACCCCAGCAGCTACCCACCAATTAATTTTCCCAAAGTCAAAAATCCGCCGAGCCCCCAACCCAAACTCTAAATCACCCAAACACCCAAACAC
>DLXL01000486.1:0-1199 GCA_003448025.1 Saprospirales bacterium
TTTCAGGGATTCCGAACGCTTTTTACCATTTTACCGCTTGCTAAAGAAAAAACACCCAGATTTTAAAGCCGACAAGTCTGCAATGCGTACAATTTATCAATCATGCTTTGGTAAGGAAGCCTTTTCAGATTCCAGATTGCACAACCTGACTTCCGACATGGCCCGGCAGGTTGAACGTTTTTTAGCGGTAGAAACAGCATTAGGTCCGGAAAACCTTCCGCCCACAGAGATGGAAAAGCACTTGCTGATTACTGCCCTGAGTCGTAAAAATGCCGGCAGTTATTTTCGTGTAGAAGCAGAATCTTTTATCACCAAATTGGATAAACAGCCGGTGAAAGGTCCCGATGACTGGTATTTTCTGTACAAAACATTTGAGCTATTATATTTCAATCCGGATACCCCCAAAATTATTGCCGACAAACCTTATTTGTCGCAGGCCGTAGATAGTCTGTTACTGAATGCATTGTCTACATATTTCCGATATGCTGCAGAATGGAAAAGCCGGGAGCTTATTACCGGCCCAAAGGCTGACATGCCTTACCTGAATGCAATACTAAACCTACCCGGACTGAGTACTCATCTTAACCAGGCGCCTATAGCCAGGGTTTACTGGGAAATAGTGTTAGCCCTGCAGAGCAACTATCTGACAACTACATTCGAGCGTCTCGTTGAGTTGTTCACTAAAAATCAGGAAAACATCCCCATAGAAGATAGAAAAACGATGTTGCGGCAAATAATTAATTATGGCATACGCACCTGGGCGGACGACGTTTCTGTGGGGCCCAGCTTGTTAATCATATATAAGAATGCCATACAACTCAATATCCTGCTCGACAATGGTCGGATGCCTCATATCAGTTTTGGTAACATAGCTACTTTGTGTGCTGCACAGAAGGAGTTTGATTTTGCCCGTACATTTATAGCGGAGTATTCTCCCTTTCTGGAGGAGTCTTTGCGTGAGCCGGTGGTTCAACTCGCAGAAGCCATCCTTTTGTACAACATGGGTGATCTGGATGGGGCCCATCGCCTTTTGAATAATGAGGTGTATAAAGTGCCAGGTAATGAGTTCGGCGCCAGAAATCTGCTGTTGAAAATTACCGTAGATCGCTTTCTTATGCTTGGGAAGGAGGAGGAGTTCTTGTCTGCGCAACTGGAAAACATGACCCAATTTGCAAAAAGCAGGACCAATATGTCCATGT
>DLXL01000486.1:1359-2946 GCA_003448025.1 Saprospirales bacterium
GCTTGCAAAAAGCATGACCAATATGTCCATTCACAAAAAAAACGCTATCCTTCATAACCTTCAAATGATAAGCGCAATTGTCAAAAGCAAAAAGGCAAATTCCAAAGATCGGCTAACGACACAAAAGAAGTTGTTAGAACAACTCGACAGCCTGAAACCTATCAACAACTATTTATGGTTAAAGGAGCGCATCCAGTTGATTTAAAGGAGTATTGCAAATTTGATACCTATCCGCACCACTGTTTTCATGGCTTTTTTAATACAGACGGTTCGGATGCCACCATAAAGGCGGAAATCTGTTTGTCGCCGGATTGGCGATTGAGACTAGTTAACTGAATGGCTTGTCTTATCTTTGCCACTTTCAATTAATAACGCATGGAAACCCTCTCCCATCCCCGCACCCAACCAGAAATGCTGGCTGTTGGTCAACGTCATCATCACTTAAGCATTGGTATTCCCAAAGAAACCACCTTGCAGGAAAACCGGGTAGCTTTGGTGCCCAATTCTGTGGCTACGCTTACGGCACATGGACATGAAGTGATTGTGGAGGCGGGCGCCGGGGAGAAGTCCCGGTTCACGCATCTCGATTACTCGGAGGCCGGAGCACAGGTAGTACAAAGCCCTGAAGAAGTGTATAAGGCAGAGGTTATTCTCAAATCAGCTCCACCCACCCTGGCAGAAATTGATTTGATGCGGCTCGGTCAGGTCATTGTTTCGCCCATTCACCTGCCGCTGCTCAACGCCGAATATATCCATAAGTTATTGCAAAAAAAGGTGGTTGCTCTGGCCATGGAATACATCCGTGATGATGTATCCGGAGCCTTTCCGGTGGTACATGCAATGAGCGAAATTTCAGGTAACAGTGCCATCCTGATTGCAGCTGATCTGCTGGCCACTACCCGGGGCGGAAAAGGTGTGCTATTGGGTGGAGTAGCGGGTGTGCCACCTGCTAAAGTGATTATTTTGGGAGCCGGGGTAATTGCTGAATTCGCTACGCGAACCGCATTGGGCCTAGGCGCTGAAGTCCGGATATTTGATAATAACATTCAGCAAATCATTCATCTGCAAAATCAGGTGGGCAGGCCGTTGCATACTTCCGTGATAAACCCCAGGCACTTGCAGGAGCAATTGCTCACGGCTGATGTTGCCATAGGAGCGGTTCATTCAGCGCATGCCAATGCTCCCATGCTGGTTTCGGAAGATATTGTCCGGCGTATGAAACCCGGCTCCGTAATTGTGGATGTCAGTATCGACCAGGGCGGTTGTTTTGAAACCTCCAGGGCAACTACGCATGACCAGCCCACTTATGAAAAACATGGCGTAATTCATTACTGCGTGCCAAATATCCCCTCCAGGGTGGCAAGAACAGCATCAGAGGCCATTTCCAATATCTTGACTTCTTTGTTGCTTATGTCTGAAACCGGTGGGGTTCATGCGCTGATTACGTCACACCCGGGTCTGCGGAATGGTGTATACACCTACCGCGGTACACTTACAAATACCTATCTGGGAGAACGTTTCCAAATGAGGAGTACAGACCTCGACTTGCTAATAACATCAGACTTTTAGTGTTTTGGTGTTTTAGTG
>DLXL01000073.1:0-1658 GCA_003448025.1 Saprospirales bacterium
GCCTTCCCGACCCTGGTATTTTACCCGAGCCGTTGTGGGGTGGTCTGACATCAGGGAGGCCTGTGCCATCCTGCCGTTTTTCCATTGGATATCCACGGTGATGCCCCCGCGGGCGCGCAAGCCTTTTACCTCGCCGTTTTTCCAGGAATCAGGCAGGGCCGGCAGCAATTCCACAAATCCTTCGTGGCTTTGAAGCAACATTTCTGCAATACCGGCGGCTGCGCCGAAATTGCCGTCTATTTGAAAAGGAGGGTGTAAATCGAACAGGTTCGGGGCGCTTTTTTTAGTGAGCAAATTGTTGAAAGCCTCGAGCGCTTTATCACCATTTTTAAAACGTGCCCACAAATTGGTTACCCATGCAGCACTCCAGCCGGTATGTCCACCGCCATGTTCCAACCGGTATACCAGTGTTTTTTGGGCCGCTTCGAACAGCTCCGGCGCACGCTCCCGGGTGATGGCATAACCGGGGTGAACGGCATACAAGTGGGAAATGTGTCGATGTCCTGGTTCCACCTCTGCATAAGGTTTAGCCCACTCCATTAGGCGGCCATCCGGACCAATCTGGTTGCCCATGAGCTTTTGTCGGGCGGTCTTGATGCCGGCAATGATATCCTCCTGGTCTTGTAAAATGGCGGCAGCAGCCAAAACATTGTCAAAAAGTTCGGCAATGATTTCCTGGTCATGAGTGGGACCCATACTGATGCTTGCCTGGCTTCCGTCAGGGGCATAAAAAGCATTTTCCGGAGAAGAAGCCGGGCCCGACACTAATTTGCCGGTAACTGGATCGGTGGTTAGCCAGTCGAGGTAAAAGCGCGCTGCGTTTTTTAGGGTGGGATAAACAGTTTTCAGATAAGCGGTATCGAGCGTAAAGGTATAGTGCTCCCAAAGGTGTTGCGCAATCCAGCCGCTCGCCCCTGAGGTTAAGCCCCAGGAGGGGTGTTCGCCCGGGGCGGTAAAGCCCCACACATTTACAATGGGGTTGATACACCAGCCATCCATACCAAACTGGATTCTGGCCGACTGGGTTGCAGGCGCTTCAATACTGCGCACAAAATCGGTGAGCGACAGGTGCAATTCGCTCAGGTTAGTGATTTCGGCGAGCCAGTAATTCATCTGGACGTTGATGTTGGTGTGGTAATCGCAATTCCAGGGTGTCTGGATTTTATTGGCCCAAATGCCTTGCAGATTGGCGGGAAGAGTGTTTTCCCGGGCTGAAGAGATGAGCAGGTAGCGCCCGTACTGGAAATACAATTGAGTCAGGAAAGGGTCGTTGCCTGTTTTTTGTATGCGCTGGAGACGAAGATCGGTGGGAACAGTATCCGGTTCTCCAGCCGATAGTTGGAGCGAGACCCGTTTGAAGAATTTTTGGTAGTCTTTCAGATGATCCTGCTTCAGGGTAGTGTACGTTTTGGTCGCAGCTTTTTCCATACCCAGGCGGGTCAGCTCCAGATATTCACGCCCCTTGTATATGGGATAATTAGGCTGGTAATCAGTGGAGGCCGTCAGGTAAAGAATGACCTCGGTAGCGTTTTGGATCACCAGTTGATTAGCCTGTATGGTTTGTGTGCCACCCCTGGTTTTGGCTTGTAAGCGAACGATGTATTTCATGCCATCTCCTCCTTTGCCCTTGGAAAGGCTCCCCGACATCACCAGTTGTA
>DLXL01000073.1:1763-5257 GCA_003448025.1 Saprospirales bacterium
TCCCCGACATCACCAGTTGTTTGTCTTTGTTCCTCAGGGAAAACCTTTCTGGTCGGGAAAGGGTAGTTTTGAAAGATAAGGCCCCTTTCTTGCTCGAGGTGAGCCGCACAACAAGCATATTATCCGGTGCGCTGACGAAATATTCCCGGGTGAAGCGGACGCCGTCCTGCGTGTACCGAACGTTGGCGAGGGCCGTTTCAAGGTTTAGGTCGCGGTAATAATTGGCGTATTCACTGTTTTTACCAAAATCAATCCATAGATCCCCCAGGGTTTGGAAGCATCCAAAAGGTACATTGGCCCCGCTGCCGTGCCCTGAGCCTGCACCTTTGCACACCTGAGTCCGGTTGGTTAACTCCGTTGCTTCTTTGTATTTACCCTCGAACAACAACTGCCGGATGGTATCGATATACCTGACCGCTTCGGGGTTGTTGTTATCGGAATGACTGCCGCTCCAAAGGGTTTTTTCATTAAGTTGAATGCGTTCTTTGTTCACATCACCGAACACCATGGCGCCGAGCGATCCGTTGCCAAGAGGCAGTGCGCTCAGCCAGGCCGGGTCATCTTCATAGGCCGGGCGGGTATCGGGCGCCAAAGCATCGGCGGGTTGACGGTACCAGAGTTTCAGGCTTTGGGCTGAGAGGGAGGGTGACAGCGCGATATAAATCAGGATAATCCTGAAAAGCTCTGGTAGTGTGAAGTTAAGCGGGTATCTGGTTGTCATAATATAGAAGTTTAAACGCGCCCTCAGCTGGACAAAGGTACATTCAGGTGTTAAACAGGTTATTTTTGCGTTGGCTATTGGATTGTATACAGGAGAAAATCGCCTGTGGGAATGCATAGGTACGATCCGGAGATAGCCAATCAATAAATGAAAAGAAGAAACTTCATCAAAACTGCCGGTTTGGTGGCGTTAAGCCCTTCCTTGCTGGCATCCTGCCATCCGGACGATGCAAATTTCAAAGATAAATCGGTGATTGTTATTGGCGCCGGAATTGCCGGACTTGCTGCCGCCAGGAAGCTGAAAGACAATGGCTTTCAGGTTACTGTTTTGGAAGCGCAGGATCGCGTAGGCGGACGTTTGCGCAGCAACCGTTCGCCGGGCATTGCTTTTGATGAAGGGGCCAGCTGGATTCATGGCATTAATGGTAATCCAATCGCCAATCTGGCGCAACAAGCTGGCATGGAAACCTTTCACACCAACGATGAAAGTATCGTGTCCTATGACCTTGGCGGCGTGAAACGTTCGGATAGCGCTTATGCCAATGCAGAAGAAGCTTTTTATAATATTTTGGAAACGCTGAAGAATCAGGGTAGCGCCAACAAGAGTTTTGAAACGGTTTTCTTTGAACAATATCCGCAATACGCCAACGATCGTTTGTATCGCTTCTTTCTTTCTTCCTTTGTCACCTTTGATCTGGGCGATCTGGATCAACTGTCCTCCTTGTTGTACGATGAAGGCGAGGAGTTTTCAGGCATTGAAAAAATTGCCGTCAACGGATATGATACGATTCCTGCCTATCTGGCGCAAGGGCTGGATGTTCAACTCTTGCAAAAGGTAACCCAAATTGAATATGCCGGAGCTAAAGTGTTGGTTACCCACAATTTTACGGCGAGTGAAGCGGATTATGTAATTGTGACAGTGCCGCTTGGTGTGTTAAAGAAAAACATCATCACCTTCCTTCCTGCATTGCCTGTGGCTAAACAAACAGCAATTGAAAAGGTGGGCATGAACTGCGTCAATAAGTTCCTGCTCACCTGGGATGCCCCTTTTTGGGACGATAAGCAGTACATTGTTTATACACCGGAAGCCAAAGACAAGTTCAACTATTTTGTCAATATCAAAAAAATCCATCCTGCTACCAATGCGCTCATGACCTTTGCGTATGCCGACTATGGCCGACAAACGGAAAGCATGACTGATGCGCAGGTTGTTCAGGAAATTATGGCGCATATTCGGGATATGTATGGTGTTGGTATTCCTGATCCTACGCAGCTGTTTCGTACCAAATGGGCTACCAACGAATATACTTTTGGTGGTTATTCTTTCACCGCTCTGAATACGGAAATGCGTCATTTTGATGACCTGGCCGCGGAATTAAACAACAAACTATTCTTTGCCGGAGAGCACACCGAAATAGATTATTTCTCCACAGCCCACGGGGCATATCTGAGTGGCATCCGTGAGGCAGACAAAATCATTGATTTGCAATAGACAGGATACCAGATCTTAAAACACAAAATCCGCTTACTTTTGCCCTCCCCAATGAAGGGTACCTATGTTATCCATTTCAGATTACCACTACGACCTCCCCGACGCGCGCATTGCCAGGTATCCATTAGCGGAACGCGATGCCTCAAAACTACTCGAATGGCGCGATGGCGTTATTGTACATCATGTTTTTCGGGACCTCCCCGAGCTTTTAACAGGCAACGAAACGCTTTTTTTTAATAATACCAAAGTCATCCCGGCGCGTATGTATTTTCGTAAGCCAACCGGAGGGCTTATAGAGGTATTTCTGCTGGAACCTGTTGTACCACATTTGGTAGAATTGGCAATGCGCAGTACCCAGGCGGTGGAGTACCGGTGCATGGTTGGCAATCTCAAGCGCTGGGCAGAGGGCAGCACCCTCGAACGCTCGCTGGGGGATACAACCTTGCGTGTTACGCTGCTCGACAAAGCTTCCATGTATGTGCGTTTCGAATGGGATGATGCCCGCATGCCGGTTGCCAAAATTATTGAACTGGCCGGGGAAATCCCTATTCCGCCCTATCTCAACCGCGATGCCGAGGCTTTGGATGCCCAGCGTTATCAGACGGTTTACAGCAAAAAAGAAGGCGCTGTTGCAGCCCCAACTGCCGGGCTGCATTTCACCCCGGCGGTATTGGAACGCCTGGCGGCAAAAGGGATCGGCCTGGAGGAACTTACCCTGCACGTTTCTGCAGGCACCTTTAATCCCGTAAAAGCCGAAAACGCCCTGGAACATCCCATGCACAGCGAACAAATAGTGCTGCGCAGGCAAACCTTGGAAAAACTGGTAGCCAGTGAAAAGATCGTGGCGGTGGGAACTACTTCCATGCGCACCCTGGAAAGTGTGTATTGGTTTGGTGTGCAATTGCTTCAAAATCCCGATGCTGCTTTCGACATCGGGCAACAAACCGCTATAAAACCGTACCATGGAACCCTTCCGGATAGATCCACGGCATTAAAGGCCGTATTGGATTGCTTTCAACGCCGGGGTCTTGAGGAGTTGTATGGTAGCACCCAAATCTACCTGGTACCAGGCTGCCAATTCCATGTATGCGATGCGCTGATTACCAATTTCCATCAGCCTGGCAGTACGCTCATGCTGCTGGTAGCGGCATTTACCGGCGGCAATTATTGGCGGAAGATCTATCAGGCAGCTCTGGACGGGGACTATCGTTTTTTGAGCTACGGCGACAGCTCTTTACTCTGGCGGGGTGTGTAAAAAACCACACTACTGGACATTTTGGTT
>DLXL01000073.1:5452-11150 GCA_003448025.1 Saprospirales bacterium
ACCAAAATGTCCAGTAGTGTGGTAAAAACCACCTTTTCCATGCTCACCTACGCAGATGGCCACCAGGGCAAGAACGCGCTGGTTCGCTTTTTGTAGGCCTGAAACTCCTGATTATTGGTATATTTAGCTTCTAGCATTGGGATGCCCGATACATACAACAGCAAATAGGTAATGGTAATGGGACTAATAATACCCCAAATGCCGTATTGAACGGGTAAAACGATAAAAAAGACGCCCCACCAAAGTGTTACCTCCCCGAAATAGTTGGGATGGCGCGTGTAACGCCATAGGCCGGTTTGGATCACTTCGTCCTTGCGGGATTTATGTTTGATAAAAATGGAAAGCTGGTAATCTCCCACAACTTCAAAGAAAAAGCCAATCAACCATAGCAATACTCCTGCAAAAGAAAGCGGGTAGATATGGCTGTAAGATGCTTTTGCTGCAATAATGATAGGGACACTCATGATCAGCATAAAGCAGCATTGCAATACATACACCTGTAAAAACGAACGCAATACGAACCATCTCCCCCAGGCTTCCCTCCATTGGCGGTATCGAAAGTCTTCCGCTTTGCCCCGGCTTCTTAGAGCTATATGCAGCGAAAGTCTAAGCCCCCAAAGGGTAACCAGGACATAAACCAGCGCTGAAAGTGGGGTAATTGGTTGTGTAATCCAGACATACGCACAGATCAGGATAAATCCAAGTCCCCAGCCGATGTCTGCCACATCATTTCGTTTAAGCAGCATACCCACTACGAACCCAATACATGCGTAGCAAAACAGGAGCAAGGCAATATATATGATCGTATCAAGCATATCAACGCACCCATTTGACGATGTAAAACCCTGCGGTACTCACGGTACTGGTTAGTAAAAAGCCCCAGATCACATCAATCCAAACGATAAATACAGGCCAGTTTTTCAAGGTGGCCAGATTGGTGAGATCGTAGGTGGCATAGGTGAAAAAGCCAAACAGCCCACCCAGAACTATGGCTGTACGAACAGAATCTTTTTCAACGGCGGGCAAAATGGCAAAAATGAAAATACCGATTATAAACAGAAAATAAAAGATAAAAGCCGCAGGCCAATTGACCTGATCGCTCAAAAAATCGCTCAGGTGCTTTCTGTATAAGTCTTTGGCAATAAAGCCCAGCCATGCCATGTCGATGGCAAAAAACACCGTGAAGGTTAGCAAATAACTCAGGATAAGTTTGGGGAAAGGCATAGGGTAGCAAGTAGAAGGTTTACGATAAGCACGGGTTGACAAATCAACATGCTCTAACAGGAGCATAAGTCAAACAACGTGAAGGGCTGAATAGTTGTGGCGCTTTTCCATACCAATGTGGTGTCTCGTAAGTAATTTTTTACCGCAGAGGCGCAGAGCCGCAGAGATTATGATAATCAATATATTACACCTCTGCGCCTCTGCGGTAAAAGATTACTTATGAGACACCCTCTATCATTCCAGGGTGTCGAGATATTGTTCAAACTTGGCCTCAGTCATTAACTCATGGCAATGAAATGCGCCGTTATACCACATGCCGAATGTACCAAAAGGGCTGCCGGATTGTTGTGCTTCCTGAGCGTTTTTCAAATGTATGATATGTGTTTCAAATCCCCTTTTTTGTGCTATTTCGGCATAAATACGTCCACCATAATCTTCCATAAACGGACATTGATGGGAATATACGAAGGTAAGACCTTTATTGCCGGCATGGGTAGTGCCGTTTTTCGCATGGTCGGCAAAGCGCGGAATAGGAGCCTCTGCGTGAAAAGGAAATGCCAACAATTCAAAAGAGGGTGGGGCGGTATCTATCGTCTTAAAACCATGTTTGAGGTAAAATTTCTTGTCGGTTAAGAATGGTTTCACTTTGGAGCTTGTTACTACGGCCACACCGTTCATTCCAGCAGCACGGGCATCATCCAGACATTCCTGAAGCAATTTTTTGGCATACCCCTGGCCTTTATATTGCCCGGAAACCCACAAACAATGGATGATCATATAGCTTTCTCCCGCCAGTGGTTTCCAGGCCTGTGCAATAGGTATGTATTCTACAAAAACCTTTCCCCGGGCATCCAGCCGTTTAAACACCAATCCCTCCTTAAAACGATCTTTTAGCCACTCTTTTTTGGTTTGCGCTCGACGGGCGTTTTCCTTATCGTTACCGATGGCACAGCAGATATGCTCGTGATCAAGGTTAGCAGCAGTGATGGTAATGATAGACATTTTAGTAAGGTAATATTCGCTAAGATAAGGGTAATAGGATATTGCTGGTCATTTTGGTTTAACAAATATTATCCCGATTTTTTGGGTGTAATTCCTTATTCTATATACAAATAAATATGAATTACAAAGGCACAAAGGACACAAGATGTGATGTCTTTGTGCCCTCGGTGCCTTTGTGGTTCAAATTCTTATTGTGCCTTTGTGGGTCAAATAATTGTTGTGCCCCCCAACAATCGGATGACTCCTCTTCAACCAGAAATCTGAGTTGAATACCTTATTTTTTACTTTCCAGGATCAACCTTTTCAAGGTTTCCAATTCGGCTTTAAGCTCGTCTATCTGAGCCTGTCGCGCATTGTTTTCAGATTGCAGTTTCTGAATCTGTTGCTGTTGTTCCTGTATGGCAGAAACCGTTACCGGGATAATTTCACTGTAAGCAACCCCCAATTTTTGCGTGGGCTCCCAGTGGCCGGATTTGCGGTCTTCCCCATCCCAAACCCATTCTTTAGTGCGCACCACTTCAGGGATCACTTGTTGGAGATCCTGTGCCAGAAAGCCTAAGATCCGCCCTTCGCCCGGGTGCCCGTCTTTCCACTCATAACTTACAGGCTTCAATTGCATAACCTGATTCAGCCCATAACCTGCAGGCCGGATATTTTGTTTTAAGGTAGCATCAGAGGTATTGATGGTGCCATTAGTGGCATATACAGTATTCCAGCGATTGGCACTGCCACCAAGATTATCAGCCCCGTTCACCACAGGCCGCCATGAGCCATCTACGGCAAGAATATAACTACCTGCATCTTCTATTTTCTCTGCACTTCCAAAAAATAAGTCTGGTCCATCAATATCCGCACTACCTGCAACCCTGAGTTTTGTTCCGGAGGTTGGGGAGTTGGTGCCAATCATAACAGATTGGTCACCATCATCATCTATAACAAGGCTGTTATTGCCGGTCAAGCCATTGGCTTCCAAGGCTAAATGGCCATCTGTGCGGGTAGTAAGGTAGAAAAATTCTGCATTGGTGGATGCAACCTCCAGCCTTTCTTCCAGACGTGCAATACCGTTTAGGACAAACGTGTTTGAAGTGGAAGAATATTCCATTGGAGAATTGCCAATAGTGGTGGCACCTGTGAAAATGGGTATACGATTGGTGGTTCCATTTACGCCACCCGGGCCTGGAGGGCCTTGCGGACCAACTGGCCCTGCCGGGCCTGTAAGGCCGATAGGGCCTTGGACACCCTGCGGGCCTTGCGGGCCTGCCGGACCTGTTAGGCCAATTGGTCCCTGGGGCCCCTGAGCTCCCTGTGGGCCAACCGGGCCAATCGGACCAGCTGGACCAACCGGACCTGTAAGACCAGTAGGGCCTTGTGCGCCCATAGCGCCTGCCGGACCAGCCGGACCGGTAAGTCCCACAGGGCCTTGGGGGCCTTCAGGGCCGGTTAATCCAATGGGACCTGCAGGGCCGGTTGCACCTGTTGGACCCACAGGCCCCATAGGACCCGCTGCACCGGTTGCGCCTGTTGCACCAGCGGGGCCGGTAAGGCCGGTTGGGCCTTGAATTCCGGCTGGGCCTTCCGGACCAGTTAAACCAATAGGACCCTGTGGACCGGCTGGGCCTTGCGGACCCGTGGAGCCGGCTGGGCCAGGAGGGCCTTGCAGACCTTGTGGCCCCGCAGGACCAGCCGGCCCAACAGGTCCGTTGCCGGCATTTTTGGCATACAAGGCATAAGGCACCGATACCATTTGCGAGCTGCCAAAGTTCTCATTAGCATCGAAGACGCCATTGGAGTTGACATCAACGGAAACCGAAAGGAAATAGTTATTGGTTCCCCAGTTGAGGAGGTTCAAATCATGTGGTTGCCCACTAACAACAGCGCCAAGACCAATAGAAGCATTCACCGCGCCCTGGCGGTTTACCTCCAAATTATGGGTTTCCGCGAAAGCAATAGCGCCAGAGGGACTGTTTTCGCGGATGTCGAAACGGAACTTCACCAATTGGCCAGCCGCATATAAAAGGCTGTCGTTGCGCCTGGGTACGGCCTGGTAATTGAAGAAAGCCGGCGCCTGTGCAAATGTCGTGAATGCTGCCATAAACTGCAGCAGGATCATGATAAGGGTATTTTTTTTCATTGGTAGAAATGTTGAGTGAGGTTGAGAATCAAATGGTTAATGGGAATAATGCTGGATTTTAACCACACCTGCCAGGCGCCCCAGTTCATCAAAAACCTCGAGGAGATAGGTGCCTGCGGGCAAGTGAGAGAGTTGCAATTGTTCGATTCCGTTCAGTGCTGAATCCGAAAGCACTTGCCGACCCAGTAAATCAAATAGTCGCAAGGTGAGTCCGGTAGTAGTGGATTCAACGGTTACAAAATCGCCGGCAGGGTTAGGATATGCCTTGATTTCCACCAGTGGAACGAAAGGCTGGAAAATACCTACCGTAAGATTCGGTTTGCGGGCCTGCTGAAAACCGGCGCCCAGATAATGATTCCCCTGGGTAGCTGCATGAATGTTTGTTTCCCCAAGGGTCCAGGTGAGGGAATGGCCATTGGAGGCAGCAGTGCCTCCGGAAGACCCTAAAACCTCCAGTGCCATGCTCTGTCCGGAGCAGAACCACGGCACAATGGCCAGACAGAACAAAAAAAGCCCGGGCTTTGTAATGGTTGGTGTACGCATATAAGGTTAGTTTTGTTAAAAAATAACAGGATGGTTCCTTTTCGAAACCGATTCGAAAAACACTATTAGCCACATTATGCAGACAACGGTAAAATCGTGAACACCTCTTCCCAAAAGACTGCTCCGAATAAAAAAAGCCGATCATAACAGCCTTGGAACATACTTTTGGAAACGCAATCAAATACCCTCGTATGAAAAAGAGAATCCTCCCGTCACTGCTTTTGTGCCTTTGTTTTGGATTGCAGGCCGCAACCCTGCACATCGGAATGGGGCAAGCCTATCCGGATCTGGCAACTGCTGCCAACGTGGCCCAACCGGGTGATACCCTGCTTCTGCACGCCGGCACATATCCTGGAGGATTGTTTCTGGAAAACTTGAAAGGTTTGCCGGGCCAATGGATTACCATCAAAAATGCACCCGGCGCTACAGTCATATTTAATGGAGGTTCAAATGCTATACATTTTGTTGAACCGGCGTATTTGCACCTTTCCGGACTGATATTCCAGCAGGCAACAGGCAATGGCGTGAACATGGATGATGGCGGCACCTACGACACGCCTGCACACCACGTTATTTTTGAACAGTGCACCTTCCGGGATATGTTGGCAACAGGCAATAACGACCTGTTGAAGTTGTCGGGGCTTGATTCCTTTGAGGTGCGGGGATGCCTGTTCCAAAATGGCGCTGCGGGTGGTAGTGGGATTGATATGGTAGGCTGCCACTTTGGAAAAATTACCGGTAATCAGTTTGAAAACATGGGTTCAAACGCCATTCAGTGCAAGGGTGGCTGTGAGTATT
>DLXL01000595.1:0-2232 GCA_003448025.1 Saprospirales bacterium
GGAACCGGGTGGGCATCCAAAATCGGTACGTTGAAAAAAACCATAATATCCAACACTTTCCCGAATCAGCACCCCGTTCACATAAAACCGATACCAGCCATCCGGGAAAAAGCCATCGCCCTGGTCATCTGCAAACTCTAAAACCTTGCAATCGCCCTGGGGAATACATACTTCGAAAATATGAAGGCTGTCGGCAAGAAATGTGCCGGTGGCATAGATTATGTTTGGGTTTGCTTTTTCATATATTTTCCAGCTTGCTTCCGGATAATAGTTGTCTGGATTGGATTCAATCCGGATTGCATCAAAACCTGCCGGACATTGCGCCTGGAGGAAGGAGGTCAATAATGGAAATGCCAGGTAAAGGCAAATAAAATATCTGACGCGCATTGTTTCGTAAAAAGTTAGAACAAATTGAACAGCCAAATTACGGCCTTTTCAGATGCCTTTGTGCAGTTATTTGTCGGAAAAACAAGTTTGGTCGTTATCTGTCAATTGATTCCTCTTCCGCGTTTGATGCTGCTTTAGTATCAGAAATAAAAAATGGCCTGACGTCGTAATTTTCCTAAGGATTAAAGATGTTTGCACAACTTTAGCATTCCATTCATATGGCAAAGGTTTTTCTTACCGGCGGTACAGGTTTCATCGGGCAACCACTGACTCAAGGGTTGCTTCATTTGGGTTGGGAGGTGAAGGTTTTGGTCAGGAATCCGGACGCCCTCCCAGCCAGGCGCCTGGTGGGAATGGGGGCTCAATGTGTTCAGGGCGATATTTTGGATCCTGAGTCTCTTCGTGCCGGAATGGCTGGGGCAGATCTCGTGGTGCACAATGCTGGCTGGTATGAATTAGGGTTGGATTCCGAAGGAGAAAAACGGATGACCGATATCAATGTGCGTGGTACAGAAAATGTACTCCAGGCAGCACTTGAGCTAGGGATGTCACGAACTGTTTATGTTTCTTCGGTTGTTTGTTGGGGGGGGACCGGACAAGAAATATGGGATGAAACCCGATCGCGCAATACGCCAGTGAGTAGCTTTTATGAAGCAACCAAAATGGAGGCACATGAACAGGCACTGAGTTTCCAGCGCAAAGGATTGCCGTTAATTATTGTTTGTCCAAGTCAGGTAATCGGCCCGAATGATCATTCTGTCTTCGGGTATTTTTTGCGCATGTACCTCAACAGGATTATGCCGCCTTTAATCTGGTCGCCACGAATTGCCAACTCCTTTGTATTTGTAGACGATCTGGCCAATGGGATCGTGCTGGCTGCTCAAAAGGGGCGTTTGGGCGAAGTCTATTTTCTGGTTGGTGATCACATGGAAAAGCGTCATTACCTGAAATCATGGACTCAAAGACCTGGTGGTGCACAACACTGGGTTGTTCTGCCTCGCTGGCTGGCCAAAATCATGTTTTCTTCCATGGCCCCTTTGTTGCGCCGCCTGGGACTCCCGGCCTTTATTTCCGCTGAAACTGTGGCAGGAGATGTAAATCGCAGGTTTTCCAGTGCTAAAGCACAACGTGAACTGGGTTGGACCTATCGGTCCGCGAATCAAATGTGGATGGAAACCATGGACCAGGAAATAGCCATATTGAAACAACGTAAAGGACAAAACCTTTTGCAAAAATTGAAACCAATGGAGTAATATGCTCCCGAACAAAAGTTACCATACCTTGCACCCGCTCTAACAACTAAAACTCAATTTATGCGCTCGGATATCGAAATTGCACAGGCCGCAACCCCAAAAAGAATTATCCCCCTGGCTGCTGAAAAACTTGGCATCCCGGATGAAGTACTCGAACCCTATGGCCATTACAAAGCCAAAGTAGATCTTGCTTATCTGGATAGTTTGCCGGAAAACCCTAATAGTAAACTGATTCTGGTGACAGCCATCAGCCCCACACCTGCCGGCGAAGGTAAAACCACTACCAGTGTTGGCCTGGGCGACGGGCTGAGTCGAATTGGGAAAAAAACCATGATTTGTTTGCGCGAACCCAGCCTGGGACCGGTATTTGGCATGAAAGGCGGTGCTGCCGGAGGTGGTTACGCACAGGTTATACCGATGGAAGACATCAATCTGCACTTTACAGGCGATTTTAATGCAATAGCTCTGGCCAATAATCTTCTGGCTGCATTGGTGGACAACCATATTCACCAGGGTAATGTGCTCGGCATTGATGTGCGTCGGGTGAGCTGGAAAAGAGTGGTGGATATGAACGACCGCGCCTTGCGCGATA
>DLXL01000595.1:2353-3192 GCA_003448025.1 Saprospirales bacterium
TGAACGACCGCGCCTTGCGCGATACCATTGTGGGGCTGGGCGGTATTTCCAATGGTTATCCACGGGAAGACGGTTTTGATATTGTTGTTGCTTCCGAAGTTATGGCCATTTTTTGCCTGGCAACATCACTCTCCGATTTGAAAGAGCGGCTCGGCAATATTGTGGTTGGATACACACATGATCGAAAAGCGGTTCATGCGCGTGATCTGAAAGGACACGGTGCTATGGCGGTGTTGCTCAAGGACGCTATTAAGCCAAATCTGGTACAAACACTGGAACACACCCCAGCTTTCATTCATGGAGGCCCTTTTGCGAATATTGCACACGGATGTAATTCGGTTACCGCAACCAAAAATGCCCTTAAACTGGCTGATTATGTAGTAACTGAAGCCGGATTTGGCGCAGATCTTGGCGCAGAAAAATTTATTGATATCAAATGCCGTAAAGCAGGCCTGCGCCCGAATGCGGTGGTACTGGTAGCAACGCTTCGTGCTTTGAAATATCACGGCGGAGTAGATCTCGCGGAACTCAATCAGGAAAACCTGAGCGCACTTGAAGGCGGATTCGCCAACCTGGAACGCCACGTCCGCAATGTACGCGAGCATTACGGCCTGCCATGTGTAGTGGCAATCAACAACTTCACCTTTGATACAGCAGCAGAAATCAAACTTCTGGAGGATAAACTGGCGCCTTACGGGGTTCCGGTAGTGGTGTCACGTCACTGGGCAGAAGGAAGTAAAGGATCGGAAGCGCTGGCTCAAAAAGTAGTGGAAGTCATTGAACAGGGTGAAAATAACTTTAAGTTTGTTTACACAGACGACCAGCCTTTGTGGGACAAC
>DLXL01000595.1:3299-3491 GCA_003448025.1 Saprospirales bacterium
ACTTTAAGTTTGTTTACACGGACGACCAGCCTTTGTGGGACAAAATGAAGGCTATTGCCACTAAAATTTACGGAGCATCAGATATTATTGCCGATTCTGACGTTAGGGCAAGAATTAAAAAATTGCAGGAAGAATATGGCCACTATCCGGTTTGTGTGGCTAAAACACAATACTCGTTTTCTACCGATCCCA
>DLXL01000629.1:0-2122 GCA_003448025.1 Saprospirales bacterium
TAAATGACCTCCCAAATGACCTCCTAAATGACCCTTTAAATGGCCCTCCCAAATGACCTCCCAAATGACCTAACTCCCTTTCAGCGCCCTAACCATAGCATCCACTTTCACCAGACATTCTTCATATTCCTGTTCCGGATCTGAATCATACACAATTGCACCACCTACCTGTGCAGAACAATATCCGGTCTGTTGATGATACAAGATGCTCCTGATCACTACATTAAAGTCAAAGTCTCCCTCCGGACTAAAATAGCCCACTGCGCCGGAGTACAATCCTCTGCGTGTCTTTTCATAGCGTTCTATCAGTTCCATGGCCATTACCTTGGGGGCGCCGGTCATACTGCCCATGGGAAAACAATCCCTTAGGGCGCGCAAGGCAGTTTCAGGCTTGTTGTCAGGTAACAACCCGCTTACGGTGGAAATCATTTGATGTACTGTGGCAAACGTATGGATACCGCACAGTTCATCAACTTTTACCGTTCCGGGTATACAATTTCTGGAAAAATCATTCCGCACCAGATCTACAATCATTACATTCTCGGAGCGGTCTTTTTCACTGGCGGCCAGTTCTGTCCGTATTTGTTCATCTTCCGCTGCCGAGGCGCCTCTTTTCCGGGTTCCCTTGATGGGTTGAGACAGTAGTTTTTGGCCGCTTTTCTGCAAAAACCGCTCCGGGCTGGCGGATAACAAATAACGGTCTTCCCAGCGTAAAAAGCAGGAAAACGGGGCTTTGCCAATCACTTTTAAGCGCTGATAAACCTCAAGCGGATTTATTTTTACACCCTCCGCATAAAATTCCTGACAAAAATTCATTTCGTAAATGTCCCCACCGGAAATGTGCCGCCGGATGGCTTCCACGGTTTGCAGATAGGTGTCGCGCGGTATCCTGGCTTGGAGTGTCACCCGCTCAGACGATTCGCCAACAGTCGGAATGGTATTTGCAATTTGCTCGGCTTTTTCTTCAGGCGTACCACTCAGGCAGGCAATTTCCATTCGGTAGCGTCCTTCTATAATTTTGATACTGACCACTGTTTCCGGACAGAAAAAGCCCAAATCTGGCAGATCTACGCCGTCCGGGTGATGGCTATGCAGCTGTTCCAGTTCATTTTTCAGATCGTAGGAAAAAAAGCCAAAAAGCCAGTCGGCACTCCGCTGCTGGCGCAACTGATCCAGCGCTCCGAAAGCCTGTCCGGCCGGCATCTCCACCAACTGTTGGGCTCCGGCAGCCACCAGGCATTCCCAGGCTGCTGAATCATGCTGGTGACTGTCCAGATAAATGGCGTGGGAATGGCTGGCGGCCCAATGCAGCAACTGGTTTTTGCAATAAACCAGATCTTCAACGGGGAAATCAGCCTTTTGACGCATCAGAGCAAAGGGTAAGATGAGCTCAATCGAACAGTGCTAAAAATTCGGAAAGGATCATGGCGGTGGCGCCCCAAACAGCCCGGTTTTCAACCATGAAACAGGGCACTTCACGTACTAACAGTTGTCCGCCAACCATCACATCTGCGGTTTGACGGGAAGCAGAATCCTGAAAATGCGAAAGGGTAGGGGAGAATACCTGCTCTACTTCCCCAACCTGCAATTGAAAAGAAGGAGCTTCCTTCAGCAATCCTACAAATGGGTAAACGGAAAAGTTGCTCACGGGAATATAAAGCTCCGTGAGTTGCCCCAGGATTTCTACCTGCCCGGGCCAGATACCAATTTCTTCATGGGCTTCACGCAGGGCCGTATTGGCCAAACTGCCATCGGTCTCATCATGCCTTCCGCCAGGAAAACTGATTTGTCCGCTGTGCCTGTCGCGCGGATTTTCAGTGCGCCTGATCAGGGCAGTATGCCAATGGCCTTTTTCTTCCCAAAGGGAAAGCAAGACACAACCCTTTTTGGCATTATCCGGAGGGTTCAATCTTTTTTGCAGCTCTTCGACCCGATGGGCAAAGGCCATCCGGTATTGCGCTTCCTTGCCGGGCAGCGGAGCGGTCAGTCGGTCGCGAAGGAAATGGATGAAGGAATCGTGATCTTTCATTTTCTCTGCAAAGAACGCTAAGAGTGCCCATTGGTTTGCGCTCTACCGTTAATTTTCATGTTAAAAGGCACAATGGGTGGACACGAAGGCACA
>DLXL01000629.1:2307-6351 GCA_003448025.1 Saprospirales bacterium
ACACGAAGGCGCAAAGACGCGAAGGGGATATTGGGCTATGCCCAATATCCCCTTCGTGGCTGCAAGCCACGAAAATTATCTTTGTGCCTTCGTGACTTTGTGCCTTCGTGTCTTCGTGCCTTAGTGACTTTGTGCCTTCGTGTCCCCCCTTTGTGCCTTCTCCTCAGACTTTCTTCCTTTCCCAATAGTTCTGTTCATCTACCTCATCCAGCAGGGTGAGATAGTGTGTGTAACGCAGCTCGCTCACCTCGCCCTTCTGAAGTGCCTCATGAACGGCGCAGCCTGGTTCGTTTCGGTGCAAACAAGCTCCTCCGAACTTGCAATTTTCAGATAGTTGGAAGAACTCCCGAAAGCTGTGGGCAATATTGGTTTTATCCTTGTAATTGAACCCCAGCAGCTTGATACCCGGGGTGTCAATCAGATTTCCGCCAAAGCTGAGCGGGAACATTTCTGCAAAGGTGGTGGTGTGTTGACCCTTTCCGGAGTAATCGCTGATTTCGCCGGTGCGCAATTCCAATTGAGGCTGTATAGCATTGACCAGGGTGCTTTTACCCACGCCGGATTGACCACTGATCAGGGTGGTTTTATCTTTTAATATGGCACGGAGTTCTTCCAGCCCCTGTTGGTTCGGTACAGAGGTGAGCAGGCATGGATAGCCTATTTTTTCATACACAGCCCGCATTTCTTCAAAACGCTCCATGTCTTCCGCATCGTACAAATCAGCTTTATTGAAAACAATCGTCACCGGGATATCATCCCTTTCAATCATAACAATAAATCGATCAATGAATCCTGGCTTTAGCGTTGGATTCACTACCGTGACAATGACCAACGCCTGGTCAATGTTGGCTGCGAGCAAGTGCATCTCATGCTTATTGCGCGGGGATTGCCGGATGACATAATTCCGGCGTGGAAGGATTTTCTTGATAAGCCCCTGTCCATCACCCTCACGCTCAAGCCCTACCTGGTCGCCAACGGCTACAGGGTTGGTGAGGGGAATATCGTCCAGACGAAATTTGCCTACAATTCTGCATTGAAGCAATTCTCCAGTGTCGTTCAGTCTGATACTATACCAGCTGCCGGTAGATTTAATTACGGTTCCTGTTTGCATTCAACTGCAAAACTCGGTAAAGCCCCCCATAGTTCCATCAAAAGAACAAAAGTTTAAAAAGGAAGGCGCAAAGGCGGTGTGACACGAAGGCGCAAAGGCACAAAGACACAAAGGCACAAAGTTGGCCTCCGGCCTATAATTAAATTGCGAAGGATCTATTTGGCGTAGCCAAATAGATCCTTCGCGCCTTCGTGTCTTTGCGCCTTCGTGTCACACTGCCTTCTAGCCTTCTAATTAAATAGGTCCCTTAAATCATCTTCCCCTTCATCATCGCCCAAGGCGCCGGTGAGATGGTCTTTGAATAACCATCTGGTTTGAATGAAACTTTTACTGAGTACATCGAATTCAGCCAGTCCGTGCAGCGCCAATTCCATGAAGATGTAAAGCTCTTTGACAGGTATTTTTGATGTTTCTGCCAATTGTTTGAGTCCGGCCACCTGGTCGAGCGCTTTTTTGTACTCTTTATCACTGATGTCGGTGAGCAGATCCACCATATTTCCGCCTGAGAACCAGGATTTGATTACACCATACGGATCCCGTTCCTGGCCTTTTTTCAACTTGGTGGGGTTAGGGAAGTATTGCAAAAACACTTTTTTGACAGCCTGACCAATCAGATGCAAGGCAACCGCATGCGGGCCTTCCTGTTCACCTTCATACACCATTTCCACTTTGCCGGTAATGGCCGGAATGACACCCCAGAAATCGGTGATGCGTGCAGTGGTTTGTTTTTCTCCATTGCGCAGCATCCGGCGCTCGGCAGCGGAATGCAGGTTTTCAAAAGCGGCAATAGTTAAACGAGCACTCACACCGCTCTTTTTGTCTACATACTCCGAATCACGGGCGGCAAACGCAACCTGCTCAATCAGATCTTTCAGCAGCTCAGGAACGTGAATGCGTTCACGCTGTTCGACGCCGATTCGGGCTTCCTGTTCGGTAATTTTTCTGCCAATTTCAATTTCGGTAGGGTAGTGTGTGGTGATCTGGCTCTCTATACGGTCTTTCAGTGGGGTAATGATACTGCCACGATTGGTATAATCTTCCGGATTGGCGGTAAAAACAAATTCCACATCCAATGGCAAACGAAGTTTGAAACCCCGGATTTGCATATCACCTTCCTGCAGCACATTGAATAAAGATACCTGTATGCGCGCCTGAAGATCTGGCAACTCATTGATGACAAACAAACACCGGTGTGCACGAGGAATCAATCCAAAGTGGATTACGCGCTCATCCGAATAAGGCAAGCGCAAATTGGCCGCCTTGATGGGGTCTACATCGCCCACCAGGTCGGCTATGCTCACATCCGGGGTAGCCAATTTTTCAATATATCGTTCATCACGATGCAACCACTCAATAGGTGTATCATCTCCTTTTTCAGCGATTACATCCTTGGCCCAGCGACTGATAGGCGCCATTGGATCGTCGTTGAGTTCGCTGCCGGCCACGATGGGAATGTACTCGTCCAGCAAATGCACCAACATCCGGGCAATACGGGTTTTAGCCTGACCGCGTAATCCCAGCAGCAGGATATTGTGCCGGCTCAAAATGGCACGCTCAACATCCGGGATAACGGTATCATCAAAGCCATAAATGCCCGGGAATACAACAGATTTTTGTTGAATTTTTTGCAGAAGGTTATTGCGCAGCTCGTCTTTCACAGATTGCGGTTGATAACCGCTTTTTTTCAATTCGCCAAGCGTGCGCAGGCTGGTCAAGTTTTTCATGCGGGGAAAACGCAGAAATGAGGAGAAGGTTTAGGAAGCGTGAAGATCATTGAGTATTATCTATGATCTAATATTTGCTTACCTTGGTGGGTACATCGAAATGTGAAAATGCGAAATTATGGGTAAAGAAATTGAACGCAAATTCCTGGTTAATCATCAACGTTGGGCAGAGGCAGATAAAACGGAAGGTTGCCTGTTCCGGCAAGGATATCTATCAACGGATCCGCACAAAACCATCCGCGTGCGCGTGGAGGGCGATGCAGCAACGCTGACCATCAAAGGTCTAACCACCGGCGCCAGCAGGTCAGAGTTTGAATACGCTATACCGGTAAACGATGCGGTTGAATTATTGGAACAGTTTGCAGAAACAGAACTGTCTAAAATTCGTTTTGACCTGGAATATGCCTCTAAACACTGGGAAGTGGATGTGTTCCTGGGGGACAATCAGGGCCTGATCGTAGCAGAAATTGAGCTGGAATCAGAAACGGAAACTTTTGAATTGCCAGACTGGATAGACTGTGAAGTAACGGATGATCCCAGGTACTATAATGCCAATTTATCCTTAATGCCGTTTAGTAAATGGGATAAAATGTAGATCGGCATACCCAATACATGACTAAAATGCCCCTTGAATGACCCAAATATGGTGGTTGTACGCTTGCCTGCTTTTTTCAGCCTGTTTTCATGCTCCCGAAAATAAGCCGGGACTGGAGGTGCAAATAATGCCCATAAAAGCATACACTCACTGGCCTGCAACCATGTGCGGGCAGATCGTAGATGATTCACTCCTGTATTCGCTTGAAAAAAGTGGCTTAATAGGGTTGCGGTACACCAATCATGGTTTTAATCGGGTTTTTATTCAACTGGGAGGCCCAATTTGTGATTCGCTTTTTGTTGTTCAGCCAGATGTAAGGGAAGTATATAGCTTTCAGGATAATCAGTATGTGATGAACTGGGCTGACATTATCTGCTCATTCGGCCGTAATGAAGTACAACTGCCTAAGGATAGTTCCGTGGTACTTTTGTTTGATGCAAAAGGAGATTTGGCGCAATTTCCTAAACATGTACTCAAAGATTCCTCGATTGATATAGATAGTGAAGGAGTAACAATCACTAAAAGCTTGACCATTACCCGCACAGAAAAAGAAATCACCTGTTCTGTTAACCTGAATAGGTAGCCCGCCCCAAACCCCTCAAACTGCGGCGGCT
>DLXL01000498.1:0-2609 GCA_003448025.1 Saprospirales bacterium
CAGGCAATATTTAAAAAATCCGCGTCATCCGAGTCATCCGCGTTCCAAAAAAAATCCGCGTTCCCCTCCACGTTCCCATCCGCGTTCCCATCCGCGTTCCCATCAGCGTTCCACCGTTACTCGTTTGGAACGCACTTTTTCTCCCATGAAAATAGCGGCCTTAAAATCAAAATCCTCCGGCGATTCCGTGGTGAAATACTGTGTTTGCCCGCCTTTGGCGCACACTGCGTCTATTTCCGGATGCCGTTTCAGATAATCAATCAAGCTGCCCGATACAATGCCACCTTGTGATAGCAATTGCACATGTTCTGGCAAATATTGCCGTATTTTCTTTTCCAGCAAAGGATAATGAGTGCAGCCTAGTACAATGGTATCAATATCCGAAGAGCGCGCCATGAGCTCTTGCAGGTATTTTTCAACAAAATAATCTGCTCCCGGACCTTCGTGTTCGTTGTTTTCCACCAAAGGCACCCACATCGGGCAGGCTTGCTGGAACACCTTGATGTCTGGGAAAAACTTTTCAATTTCAATCACATACGACTGCGAAACCACCGTTCCCCGGGTGGCCAGTACTCCCACATGGCGTGTTTTGGTGTAATGCCCCAATATTTCGGTGGTAGGCCTGATCACGCCCAGTACCCTTTTATGCGGAGCCAACCGGGGCAAATCCTGCTGCTGTATGGTGCGCAAAGCCTTGGCAGAGGCGGTATTGCAAGCCAGAATAACCAACTGGCAACCCATATCGAACAACTTCTGCACACATTCCAGGGTATAATGGTAAATGGTCTCAAAATCCCGCGGGCCGTATGGCGCCCGGGCATTGTCGCCCAGGTAAATATAATCATACTGCGGGAGCTTGGCGCGGATCTCACGGAAAACAGTTAGGCCACCGTATCCTGAGTCGAAAATGCCAATGGGTGCAGGTGTGGTCATCCGCCCATTCGTTTTTTATTCAATTCCGTCAAAAAGCGGTTCAATTCATCTACCGAGTAATACAAAACCTCCCTCGGTTTGGATCCATCTGCCGGCCCCACAATACCCAATCCCTCTAATTGATCCATAATCCTGCCGGCCCGGTTGTAGCCAAGCTTCATGCGGCGCTGGATCAAACTGGTGCTGCCATGCTGGGTTTCCACCACGAGTCGGGCGGCATCCTCCAGCATATCGTCCATGTCGGAAAAACTGAACTGCTTGCCGCTTTTACCGTCGCTCTGCTCTCCTTCCGGATGGAATTCCGGCAAAAAGAACGGCTCGGGGAAGCCTTGTTGTTTGGCAATAAACTGGATCACACGCTCTACCTCCGGCGTATCTACAAACGCCGATTGCAAACGAATGATATCTCCGCCTACCGACAACAGCATATCCCCCCGGCCCGTCAGTTGCTCGGCGCCGCCGGCATCCAGAATGGTACGGGAGTCTACCTTGGAAGCCACCTTAAAAGCAATCCGCGCCGGGAAGTTGGCCTTGATCACACCGGTAATGATGTTCACCGATGGCCTTTGTGTAGCAATAATCAGGTGAATACCCACCGCACGAGCCAGCTGCGCCAAACGCCCGATCGGCAATTCCACCTCTTTACCCGCTGTCATGATCAGGTCGGCAAACTCGTCGATGATCAAGACAATGTAAGGTAGGAAGCGGTGACCCTTGTGCGGGTTCAGCCTGCGCGCCACAAACTTGTCGTTATACTCCGTAATATTCCGCGTTTCGGCCTTTTTGAGCAGGTCGTAGCGCGTTTCCATTTCAATGATCAGCGAGTTGAGCGTGTGCACCACCTTGGTGGTATCGGTCACAATCGGCTCGGTTTGATCCGGCAGGAAGCCCAGGAAGTGGTTTTCTAAGTGGGCATACGGGAAAAGTTCCACCTTTTTTGGGTCGATCAAAATGAGCTTAACCTGGGAAGGGTGCTTTTTATACAGCAGCGACATCAGTACCACGTTGATACCCACCGATTTACCCTGACCCGTGGCGCCCGCAATGAGCAGGTGCGGCATGCGGGTGAGGTCGGCCACAAACACCTCGTTCTGAATGGTTTTACCCAGGGCAATGGGCAATTCCATTTTGGCCCGTTTGAAACGGTCGTCGGTCAGCACCTCGCGGATACCCACCGTCTGGCGCTTTTTATTCGGCACCTCAATACCGATGGTGCCTTTGCCCGGAATAGGCGCGATGATACGAATACCCAGCGCCGAGAGGTTCAGGGCAATGTCGTCTTCCAGGTTTTTAATCTTGGAGATGCGGATACCCTTGGCCGGAATGATCTCGTACAGGGTTACGGTTGGGCCGATGGTTGCCTTGATTTTTTCAATTTCAATTTTGAAATACATCAAGGTTTGCAGGATCTGGTTCTTGTTGGCTTCCAGTTCCTCACGGTCTACCTCCAATACCGTATTTTCATGTTCTACCAGCAACTGCGAGTGCGGATACTCATAGTGCGAGAGCTCCAGGGTAGGGTCGTAGGGTTCGCTCAGGTTAGGGTTGTCTTCCTGGATAACTGTGGTAGGCGGTTTATAGGATTCCGCCTCATCTGGCGTTACCGGTGTGGGGGGCGGGGTGTTCACCACTATTTCCAGATCTCCTTCGTTGCCGGGCACCGTCATCACCACCCT
>DLXL01000498.1:2629-5462 GCA_003448025.1 Saprospirales bacterium
CTGTGGTAGGCGGTTTATAGGATTCCGCCTCATCTGGCGTTACCGGTGTGGGGGGCGGGGTGTTCACCACTATTTCCAGATCTCCTTCGTTGCCGGGCACCGTGGTCTCACGCGGTGGCGGCGGGTCGGAGAACAAGGCAGACCGTTGGGAAAGATCCAGCGATAGTTGTCCGATGGTTTCAAAATCATCGGTTACCAGCGGTGGAGCCACGGTAGCAGTGGCGGTAACCACGGGTTCCGTTTCTGATGGTTCAATGATTTTATCTTCAAAAATAGAGGTGCGCGGGTGGCGGGCATTGGTAACGGGTTTGCGTTTGCCAAAATTGCCACTCAGCAGATCCGTCCAGGCTTGCTTGGTTTCATCCCAGAGTTTTTGCCAGGTAAATTCTGTCAGATCCGGGTTATTAGACCACACGAAGGTGGCCACCAGGGCAAACAGCATCAGGGCCAGGGTGCCCACCACACCTATAAAGTTCTGGATGTATTCACTGATGGCCTGCCCGAACACGCCTCCCCAGGGGAATTCCAGTTTTTGCAAAAAGAAAGAGGCCAGCACAGAGGCAATGGTCATCAGGATCACGGTGCGCTGGAAGGTGCTGTTCAGGTAACCCAGCGGTGTACGCCGGATGAAAGCCAGACCATATTTATATAATAGGTATACAAACCCGAAGGAGGCCACCCCGAAACCCCAGTAAATAATGGAATCGGCCAGGAAAGCGCCCAGTCTGCCGAGCCAGTTATCCACCGGCACATCATCAAAGAACACATCCCAGGAAAAACGGAACACCACATCGTGGTCGTTTTTCCAGGTAAAGAAGTAGGAGGTAAAAGCTATGAAGAAGTAGAAGGACAGAAACAGCAGGAAGACCCCGAAGAGTTTGGAAACTCGTTCGCTGTCGAAGTTCATGCTGAGTTGTCCGCGTTTTTTGGCTGCCATGCAATGTTGGTCTGGTGGAATGGGGCAAGATTCAGGGCAAAAGTAGCAGGTGTGAACGGAAAAATCTATTCTAATGCCACAAGTCTGTCAGGATGAATTTCAATCAGTGAATAATCTGCCAAAAGAGAAATGATTTGTTACAGTGCACCCATTAGAGGTAAAGTATTGGCCAATAGAATTTGGCAACTGAGCATCAATAAGTATGGTCATGCTGCAAGCGGGTATACTTGAACGCTTTTTGCCTTAATGGCTTGAGTTGCGTAAGCCAGGCATGCCAGTATATCTTCGCTGTTTAAGTCCGGAAACTCAGATAAGATGTCTTCAATGGTATCCCCGGCAGCTAAAAGTTCAAGTATTCCTTCCACCGTATAACGAAGTCCTCTGATGGTGGGTTTCCCATGGCAAACCTCTGGAGAGATGGTTATTCGGCTAAGCAGGGAAGAGTCGTTCATGTTGCAACAGTTAGTAAATTAGTTACAAATGTAACAAATCCACCAGAATTGTACACCTAATTATTATGCAGGTATCTTTAAATTGGATCACTTCTTCCGCACCATCATCAAGCCATCCCTCAGCGGGAGCAGCAGATTCTCTACCCGTTCGTCCTGCTGCACAAAATCATTGAAAGCCCGGAGGGCCACGGCGGTTTCGTCTTTTTCGTTGCCGGAAGCTACTTTACCGTCCCACAACACATTATCTGCTAATAAAATTCCGCCGCTGCGCATCTTACCGAGGGCAAGTTCATAGTGTTCGGGGTAATCCAGTTTGCCTGCATCCAGAAACACCAGGTCAAAAACCTCGTCCAGCGTTGGTACGATGTGGGCGGCATCGCCAAAGTGCAGCTCCACCTGATCCTGGTAACCGGCCATTTCCACGTGTTTTCGGATGATGTACCCAAATTCATCATTGGCTTCAATGGTATGCAGTTTGCCACCGGATGGCAGTCCGGCGGCCAGACACAGGGCAGAATATCCGGTGAAGGTTCCGATCTCGAGTACCCGATGAGGCCGGAGCATCAGACTGATGAATCGAAGCAACTGACCCTGGTAGGCGCCGCTCATCATTTGAGGCGCCAGGGTGCGCAGTTGGGTTTCGCGTTCCAGGTGGTGAAAAACGGTGTCGAGTGGACTGGTGTGCGCCAGGCAATAGTCGAATGTAGGATCGTTGTGAGGCATAAAACGGGGTAAAAGCCCTTAATTTTAAGTTCAGGGCAAAGGTCGCCCTATTTTTTCCGGAAATTTTTAAAAATTGTTTTTCAGTTTCATTCAGAAGATATACCTTTGCACTCGCTTTTCGAGAGGGGGTCAAATTTCGCTCGAAAATCAGTTGTTTGAAAACGAAAAAATAGCTCAAAAGGCTACAAATTAAGCCACTGTAGCTCAGTTGGTAGAGCAGCTGATTTGTAATCAGCCGGTCGCAGGTTCGAATCCTGTCACCAGCTTTCCCAAAAACCCTTGATATCAAGGCATTGGGAGAATTCAGAATAATCGGAGCCCAGGCCCCAGCCAGGAAGCCGGAAACGAATTGGATCAAGACCCTCCCCGGCAAGAGCTGGTTCACCTATTTCCGACTCTACGGTCCGACCCAGNNCTGGTCGGGGGTTCGAGTCCCTCCAGTGGCTCTCGTTTTCAAACAATGAATTCTCCTGCAGGCAGGAACTAATTGCATGTCAATTTGTTTTTGTTTTGCAAAAAAATGCACCAAGGGGGTGCCCCGGAGTCGGAGAGCCGGGCCAGACTGTAAATCTGGTGCTTTACCGCTGAGTAGGTTCGAATCCCACCACCCCCACTTTTTTATGGAGTGATGAATTGATCAAGTGTCGCTTCAATTCATCACTTTTAGCTTTTCATCACTCCATAAAAGCTTGCGGTGGTAACTCAGTTGGTAGAGTGTCAG
>DLXL01000498.1:5678-14909 GCA_003448025.1 Saprospirales bacterium
GGTAGAGCACTTCCTTGGTAAGGAAGAGGTCGTGAGTTCAATTCTCATCAACAGCTCAAAAGAAAGTGATAAGCGGATAATTTCTCAATGTGGTAAAGACAGGTTCAACATGTTATCACATCATCACATTATCAAATTATCACCAATTAAATCAATTTTTCACTTTAACTTTTAGATTAAAAGTCTTTTCCAATGGCAAAAGAGACATTCCAGCGCACCAAGCCGCACGTAAACATTGGCACGATCGGTCACGTTGACCACGGCAAAACTACGCTGACGGCTGCCATTACCTACGTGCTCTCCAAAAAAGGTCTGGCTAAAAAAACAGACTATGATTCTATTGACGCCGCTCCTGAAGAAAAAGAACGCGGTATCACGATCAACACCGCTCACGTAGAATACGAGACGGACATCCGTCACTATGCTCACGTAGACTGCCCAGGTCACGCTGACTATATCAAAAACATGATCACGGGTGCCGCTCAGATGGACGGTGCTATCCTGGTTTGCGCTGCAACGGACGGTCCGATGCCACAAACCCGCGAACACATCCTTCTGGCTCGTCAGGTAGGTGTACCTAAGATCGTGGTGTTCATGAACAAGTGCGACCTTGTTGAAGACCCTGAAATGTTGGAACTGGTTGACATGGAACTCCGCGAACTGCTGAGCTCTTATGGCTTCGACGGCGACAACGCTAAGATCATCCAGGGTTCTGCTATCAACGCACTGGGCGGTAACGACCCTGCTGCTGAAGCAAAAATCATGGAACTGATGGACGCTTGTGACTCTGAAATTCCAGAGCCAACCCGCGAAACTGACAAGCCATTCCTGATGCCTGTGGAAGACGTATTCACCATCACTGGTCGTGGTACGGTTGCAACCGGCCGTATCGAGCGTGGTGTGATCAACGTAGGCGACGCCGTAGATATCCTCGGTATGCAGGCTGAAGGCGAAATGCTGAAATCTACCATCACCGGTGTGGAAATGTTCCGCAAACTTCTTGACCGCGGTGAAGCTGGCGACAACGCCGGTCTGCTCCTCCGTGGTATCGACAAAGAAGCCATCCGTCGTGGTATGGTAATTTGCAAACCAGGTTCTGTTAAGCCACACAAACACTTCAAGTGTTCTGTATACGTTCTGTCTAAAGAAGAAGGTGGTCGTCACACCCCATTCTTCAATGGCTACCGCCCACAGTTCTACTTCCGTACCACGGACGTAACTGGCGACGTGAAGCTTCCAGCTAACGTAGAGATGGTAATGCCTGGCGACAACATCGAACTCGAAGTGAAACTCCTCAGCACGATCGCTATGGAAAAAGGTCTGCGCTTCGCTATCCGCGAAGGTGGCCGTACCGTAGGCGCCGGTCAGGTTACGGAGATCCTCGACTAATATTAACGGCTAACGGTAGACGGCTGACGGTGAACGGTAGTAAAATACCGTCCACCGTAGGCCGTCAACCGTCCACCGTAAAGGGGCATAGCTCAATTGGTAGAGTGGCGGTCTCCAAAACCGCAGGCTGCGGGTTCGAGCCCTGCTGCCCCTGCATAGTTAAACAAGTTGCCTGCTGCTGTTTCGTTCGTTCCCCGTTTCGTGGGCAACGGACTTTTTTAACAACATCAGGCGCCATCCAAGATTAATCATGGAAAAACTGACGCTTTACCTGAAGGAAAGCTACCACGAGTTGACGAAAGAGGTACATTGGCCAACTGCGGCTCAATTGCAGGAAAGCACCCTGGTGGTTTTGACCACCTCTGCTATCCTCGCCCTCATGATCTTCTTCATGGACAACGCTTGCGGTATTATCATCAAGAAAGGAATTTACGGCCTGTAATTCACCGGCCCGATCCCTTATCGTTAATCCTCCACCAAACGTATGAGCCAGGAAAAAGAAACGGCAACCAACGCCGTAGAAGAAAAAAAATGGTATTCTTTGCGTGTCATCAGTGGCAAGGAGAAGAAAATCCAGGAGCGGATTGCGCTTGAAGTAGAACGTTCCGGATGGAAGGACTTTATCTTCAGTATTATTGTTCCTACTGAAAAGGTTTATAAAGTTCGCAACGGTAAAAAGGTAATGCAGGAACGTAACCTGCTGCCCGGATACATCCTTATCGAAGCGTACGGCTCCAAACTGAAAGGCGATGTTGCTAAAATGATCGCCGATGTGACCAATGTGATCCACTTTCTTGGAAAGGAAGATCCACTGCCCATGACTCAGGCTGAAGCAAACCGCCTGCTGGGCAAAGTAGATGAAAGCACAGAATCCGGCGAAACATTGAGCGAACCATTCCTGGTGAATGAAACGGTCAAAATTATAGACGGACCGTTCGCCGACTTTGTGGGGGATGTGCAGGAAGTAAACGAAGAGAAAAAGAAACTGAAAGTGATCGTGAAAATTTTTGGTCGCGGCACCGAAGTGGAACTCAACTTTTTACAGGTAGAAAAAATCAGCTAAAGCAGCATCGCTTGCTGCCTGTTCTCCCAGGCTCGCTTCCACAAAAGAGCGCTTGCAGCAGCGGTTTTAATACAAAATCAACAGCAAAGTTTTCACCCGTTGAAAATTTGACACCATGGCAAAAGAAGTAGATGTTTATATTAAACTCCAGGTGAAAGGCGGCCAGGCTAACCCTGCCCCACCTATCGGTCCGGCACTCGGTTCCAAAGGTGTGAACATCATGGAGTTCTGCAAGCGCTTCAATGCGCAAACAACCGAACAAATGGGAAAAATTCTCCCGGTTGTGATCTCGGTGTATAAAGACAAAACCTTTGACTTTATCATCAAGACCCCTCCGGCAGCAATCCAATTGTTCGAAGCCGCTAAACTGGCTCCGGGTAAAGGTTCTCCGGAATCTAACCGCAAAAAAGTAGGCTCCGTTACCTGGGATCAGGTGCGCGCCATCGCGGAAAATAAAATGCCCGACCTCAATTGCTTCACCGTAGAATCCGCCATGAAAATGGTTGCAGGCACCGCCCGCTCCATGGGATTGACGATCAACGGCGACGCTCCGTGGAATTAATGTGGTTAATGTGAATAATGTGGGTTTCCATCGTTGAGTAACCCATTCCCCATATTCAACATTTTCCCCACATTTCATAAAGGGAGTCCCGCCCATCGGGACGTTGTACCTTAAACATACATCAATGGCAAAGAAGTTAACAAAAAAACGCAAAGCCGTTGAAGGTAAAGTGGACGCCAACAAGCTCTACTCGCTGAATGAAGCGATGACGCTTGTTAAAGAGGTTAACACTACCAAATTCAACGCATCGGTTGACGTGCATGTTCGCCTCGGGGTGGATCCACGTAAAGCCGACCAAGCTCTACGCGGCACCGTTTCCCTGCCTCACGGCACTGGTAAAACCAAACGCGTGCTCGTATTCTGCACTCCTGACAAGGTTGAAGAAGCTAAAGCTGCAGGCGCAGACCACGTTGGTCTCGACGATTATATCCAGAAAGTTTCTGAAGGCTGGATGGATATCGACGTGATCATCGCTACGCCAAACGTTATGGCTCAATTGGGTAAAGTGGCCCGTGTACTCGGCCCACGTGGTTTGATGCCAAACCCAAAAACAGGTACGGTAACTACCGATATCGCCAATGCAGTAGCAGAAGTGAAAAAAGGTAAAATCGCTTTCCGTGTGGATAAGTTCGGGATCATTCACGCTTCTATCGGTCGCGTGTCTTTATCTCCTGAACAATTGGTAGACAATGCCTATGAGCTCGTTTCCACGCTGGTAAAAATGAAACCATCTTCCGCCAAAGGCACTTACATGAAGACGGTTTCTGTAGCCAGCACCATGAGCCCCGGTATTGCCGTGGATCCAAAATCCATCAAGGTTTAAAGGTGTCTGATGGTTTATTCCATCAACCTGTAAACCTATCAACTTCATCAACTCTCTCAACACTCACATTTCAACATATCTAGGAAATGACCAGAGAAGAAAAAACGGTAGCGATTGAGGAGCTCAAAGAAGAACTGGGAGGTTCCCCTTTCTTCTACCTCACCGATTCTTCGACGCTCACTGTTGCCAAGATCAACAAGTTCCGTCGGATGTGCTTCGAACAGGGTATTACGGTAAAAGTGGCTAAAAACACTTTGATCCAAAAGGCCCTCGAGAGCGAACCCGAATCAAAAGGCTACGCAGCGCTGTTCGGCAGCCTGCACGGCCCTACCACCATCCTCATCTCTTCGAACCCAAAAGCTCCGGCTAAATTGCTCGAAGAGTTCCGCAAAACCGAGGAACGTCCAATCCTGAAAGCAGCATACATTGATTCTTCTGTTTACATCGGCGATGAGCAACTCGCAACGCTGGTTAAACTGAAGAGCAAGGAAGAGATGATCGGCGAGATCATCGGCCTGCTGCAATCTCCTGGACGCCGCCTCGCTAGCCAGATCACCGCTTCCGGCTCCAAAGTGGCCGGTATCGTGAAAGCACTGGCAGAACGCGGATAATTACGGCTTCCAAGTTCGCACCATACCCCCAAATTTCAACCACTGAAAACCTTTGTTTCCAACATTTTCGCAAACAACTTTTAAAATTCTACATCATGGCAGATTTGAAAGCACTAGCTGAAACGCTCGTGGGCCTTACGATTAAAGAAGCCAACGAATTGGCTGGTATCCTGAAAGATGATTACGGTATTGAGCCTGCTGCATCCGCAGTAGCTGTTGCTGCAGCTCCGGCTGGTGGCGGTGGCGGCGAAGCTGCAGCTGCTGAAAAAACCGAATTCGATGTTATTCTGAAAGACGCTGGCGCTAACAAGCTCAACGTGGTGAAAGAGGTGAAAAACCTGCTGGGTCTTGGCTTGAAAGAAGCTAAGGATCTTGTAGACGGTGCTCCAAGTGCACTGAAGAACGGTGTGAACAAAGCAGAAGCTGAGTCCATCAAAACCGCTCTTGAAGGCGCTGGCGCTGTTGTCGAAGTCAAGTAAGGCTAGATTCCGGACTTACAGCGCCTTCGGTTTATATTCCGGTGCTGTTGCTCTGAATTCTTGACCTGCTTATTTCGATACTATGTTCGCTTCTCACTCAAAGTACAGATAGACAAACAGTTAGGCTTGGCACTCGCCCCCGCGGCGATGGTGCCAAGCCTCTTGTTGTCTATTCCAGTATCCTGAGTGAAGTTTCGGATGGCTTTAGATTGTCTGTAGCTTTTCTCCAAGCTTTCAAACAATACTTTTCCCATCCACCCAAAACCAAAACAGCCGTTGCCAACCAGCATTTTTTGCAAAAAAATATGACCAATCAAGGCATCTCTATAGGGACTAACCAAAAAACAGGCGTTCAGGAACGCGTGAATTTTGGTAAAATTCGTCTCGCCGGTCACTACCCTGACCTCCTCGAAATCCAGTTGAAGTCATTCCAGGAATACTTCCAGTTGGAAACCACACCAGACAATCGTATCAACGAAGGTCTCTACCGTGTTTTCCAGGAAAATTTCCCCATCGCTGATGCAAGGAATATCTTTAACCTGGAATTCCTCGACTACTTTATTGACCCGCCTCGCTACACCATCGACGAGTGTATGCAGCGCGGTCTAACCTATTCCGTTCCACTCAAGGCCAAATTGCGCCTCACCTGTAACGACCCTGAGCACATTGACTTCGAAACCAAAGTGCAGGATGTTTTCCTCGGAAATATCCCGTACATGACCCCAAAAGGGACTTTCGTGATCAATGGCGCCGAGCGCGTGATCGTGTCGCAATTGCACCGCTCTCCAGGCGTGTTCTTCGGTCAGAGCTACCACCCAAATGGTACAAAGATCTATTCCGCCCGCGTGATCCCGTTCAAAGGAGCATGGATGGAATTTGCAACGGACATCAACCTGGTGATGTATGCGTACATCGACCGTAAAAAGAAGTTTCCTGTAACCACACTGCTGCGCGCCATCGGTTACGATACCGACAAAGCTATCCTCGACCTGTTCAACCTCGCCGACGAGGTAGCAGTGAACCGGGAGAATCTGGAAGCTTCTATCGGCCGTAAACTTGCTGCACGCGTACTCAAATCCTGGACGGAAGACTTTGTGGATGAAGATACCGGTGAGGTGGTTTCCATCGCCCGTAACGAAATCATCCTGGAACGTGATGCCGTACTCGACGAAGAGAATATCGAACTGATTCTCGACGACGATACCAATGTTACCACCATCATCCTGCAGCGCAAGGATGTGGAAGAGGATTTCTCCATCATCTACAATACGCTGACAAAAGATCCGACTTCCTCCGAAGTGGAAGCCGTGAACTATATCTACCGTCAGCTCCGCGGATCTGATCCACCGGACGACGAGACGGCTCGTGGTATCATCGATAAGCTGTTCTTCTCCGACAAGCGTTACAACCTTGGCGAAGTGGGCCGCTTCAAGATTAACCGCAAGCTGCAAACCAATATCGACGACAATAACCTGGTATTGACCAAGGAAGACATTATCGCCATTGTGCGTTACATCGTTTCCCTGATCAATAGCAAGGCCGAAATTGACGACATCGACCACCTCTCCAACCGCCGTGTACGCACGGTAGGAGAGCAATTGTATGCGCAATTCGGTGTGGGCCTGGCCCGTATGGCACGTACCATTCGCGAACGTATGAACGTACGCGATAATGAGGTATTCACGCCAATCGACCTGATCAACGCCCGTACCCTGTCGTCTGTGATCAACTCGTTCTTCGGAACAAGCCAGTTGTCGCAGTTCCTCGACCAAACCAACCCGCTGTCTGAAATCACGCACAAGCGTCGTATTTCTGCACTCGGACCTGGTGGTCTTTCCCGCGAACGCGCAGGCTTTGAGGTGCGCGACGTACACTACTCGCACTACGGTCGTCTTTGCACGATCGAAACGCCGGAAGGTCCGAACATCGGTCTGATCTCTACGCTTTGTACGCACGCCAAAATCAACAAAATGGGCTTCCTGGAAACCCCTTATCGCCGCGTAAGCAGTGGTAAAGTGGTGATGGAAGGCGATGTGGAATACCTGTCGGCAGAAGCGGAAGATAAGATGAAGATTGCACAGGCCAATACGCCGGTAGGCGAAGGCGGTGCATTCCTCAACGAACGCGTAAAAGCACGTGAAAGCGGCGACTTCCCAATCCTCCACCCGGAAGATCTGGAGTACATTGACGTTGCTCCGAACCAGATTGTAGGGGTGTCGGCATCTCTGATTCCGTTCCTGGAAAATGACGATGCTAACCGTGCACTCATGGGCTCAAACATGCAACGTCAGGCAGTTCCGCTTATTCGCCCGCACTCCCCGATTGTGGGTACCGGCCTGGAAGCGAAAGTGGCACGCGACTCCCGTATGCTGATCAACGCAGAAGGCTCCGGTGTGGTTGAATATGTAGACGCCAACGAAATTACCATCCTGTACGACCGCACAGAGGAAGATACACTCGTATCCTTCGAAGATGCACGCAAAACGTACACCCTGACCAAATTCATGCGTACCAACCAGGGCACCTGTATCAACCTCAAGCCGATCGTTCGTCGCGGTCAGCGTGTGGAAGCAGGCGATATCCTCTGCGAAGGTTATGCTACCGAAAACGGTGAGCTGGCGCTGGGTCAAAACCTGAAAGTGGCCTTCATGCCATGGAAAGGTTACAACTTTGAGGATGCTATCGTATTGTCTGAGCGCGTGGTACAGGAAGACGTATTCTCTTCCATCCACATCGAGCACTTCGAACTGGATGTGCGCGATACCAAGCTGGGTGAAGAAGAACTGACCATGGACATCCCGAACGTGAGCGAAGAAGCCACGAAAGATCTGGATGAAAATGGTATCATCCGTATCGGTGCATGGGCGAAAGAAGGCGATATCCTGATCGGTAAGATCACTCCAAAAGGGGAAACAGATCCAACGCCGGAAGAAAAGCTGCTTCGCGCAATCTTCGGCGACAAAGCCGGTGATGTGAAGGATGCCTCTCTGAAAGTGCCACCGAGCATCAATGGTGTGGTAATCGACAAACAGCTTTTTGCCCGTGCCAAAAAGGACAAGGTGCAGAAAGAGTCTGAAAAAGCACTGCTCGACAAGCTGGAAGATGAGCACTTAGTAGCACTGAACAAGCTGAAAACCATTTTGGTGGATAAGCTTCAGTTGCTGGTTAAGGATAAAACCACCAACGGTATCCGCAGTATTTACGGCGAGGAAATGGTAGCTAAAGGCTCCAAACTCTCCGTACAGACCCTGCGCGATGTGATTAAATACGACGAAGTTGATTACCTCAACTGGACGAGCGATAAGCATACCAACCACCTGATTTCCCGCCTGCTGCACAACTACAGCATTAAGGTGAACGAAGAGGTGGGCCGTTACAAGCGCGAAAAGTTCAACATCAGCATTGGTGACGAATTACCTGCAGGTGTATTGAAGCTGGCTAAAGTGTACATCGCCAAGAAGCGCAAGCTGAAAGTGGGTGATAAGCTGGCCGGTCGCCACGGTAACAAAGGTATTGTGAGCCGTATTGTTCGTATGGAAGACATGCCGTTCCTGGAAGATGGCACACCGGTAGACGTAGTACTGAACCCACTGGGCGTACCTTCCCGTATGAACCTGGGTCAGATCTTCGAAACCGTATTGGGCTGGGCTGGTCAGAAAATGGGAATGAAATTCGCCACTCCAATCTTCGACGGTGCTAAAACCGACGAAATTGGCGAATGGATCCAGAAAGCCGGCTTGCCTGATTTGGGTCAGACCTTCCTGCACGATGGAGAAACGGGCGACCGTTTCCACCAGAAGGCAACCGTGGGTGTGATCTACATGCTCAAGCTGTCGCACATGGTAGACGACAAGATGCACGCACGTTCCATCGGTCCATACTCACTCATCACGCAACAGCCCCTGGGTGGTAAAGCCCAGTTCGGTGGTCAGCGCTTCGGTGAGATGGAGGTTTGGGCACTGGAAGCTTACGGTGCATCCAACATCCTGCAAGAGCTGCTTACCTTCAAATCGGACGATATTCAGGGCCGTGCGAAGGCTTATGAGGCCATTGTTAAGGGTGATAACCTGCCTGACGCAAACATTCCGGAATCCTTCAACGTATTGGTGCACGAATTACGCGGCCTTGCGTTGGATGTGAAATTTGAATAAATTTTAGGAGTCATTTGGGTCATTTGGGAGTCATTTGGGTCATTTAGGAGTTATTTGAGAGTCATTTAAGTCATTAACGGTCATTTTACATGACTCACAAATGACCCCAAAATGACTCAAATGACCCCAAAATGACTCAAATGACCTAAATGA
>DLXL01000498.1:15009-15755 GCA_003448025.1 Saprospirales bacterium
AATGACTCAAATGACCTAAATGACCCCAATGGCAGTAAATGACAGTAAATGACGTTCCAGAGTTTCCGTAAGTCGTTCAACCTTTTCAAGTTTTATACAAAACTTTATCTGGCGGGAACGTATTTCACGCTCTTTGAAAAAACGTACAAAGTAGAAGGTCTTGATCTGGTTATTCCGTTCCACTTGACGGATATCAAGTTCAGAGGGCAGTTTCCGATCAACTTCTACGAAAAACAGGAACGGCGGTATTTGAAGCAATTTTTGCCCAAAAATGCTACTGTACTGGAACTGGGTGCTTGTTTGGGCGTGGTTTCCTGCATCACAAACCGGCTTCTGGATCATCCGGAGCGTCATGTGGTGGTAGAGGCCAACCCGAATGTGATCCCTACGATTGAGGAGAACAAAGCGCGTAACCAATGCAAGTTTCATATTGAACATTGCATGTTATCCAGCAAACCGGAGAATACGTTTTTCATTGGGAAGAATATTCTGACCAGTAGCAACATTCGCCAAAGCACGGAACAGATTACCGTAACCGGCAAAACGATTGGGCAACTGGAACAGCAATATGACTTGAAGTTCGATGTACTGATCATGGATATCGAAGGAGGCGAACTGGGCGTTTTGCGTGAAAACCGCGACAAGTTGAAAGAGCTAAGCGTGGTTTTCATGGAAATTCACCCGCATCCTGAAGTCTTGTCGGCTGAAAATGTGGCAGAATGTCTGTCGATTCTGGAAGCTGCAGG
>DLXL01000498.1:15970-21604 GCA_003448025.1 Saprospirales bacterium
CGTCCAAAAACGGCATAAGAGTGAAATAAGCAAGTCATGACCGATATTATTTCGACCTGGATTTATCTGGATAGTCCGGAAGAACGTTCTGAATATCCGCAGGTGGGGCAACAATCGCACCTGTTTGAGTTTCAGAAAACCTATTGGAAGTGTATTGCCGTATTTTATGCTTGCAGTGTGCATTTCAATCCGGGTAAACGGCATATACTGTTTACCAATAAACCGGAATCTGAATTGCCCGTTGTAGACGGACTGGACCTAAGGGCGATGCTGGAAGGCTTGAACGTGGAAGTGGTAACATTTCCCATGACCTGGCAAACACCACCCGGATATTACCCTAAATGGCGCAACCAGTTCTTTGTTTTTGATATTTTCCGATACTTCGAGGATCACTTTGCAGATCCAAATACTGCCTTTGTGCTGCTCGATTCGGATTGCATCATCCGGCATTCTCTGGATGAATTGTTTGCACAAATCCGGCAAAACGGCGTCATGGTGTTACCTATTCCTTTCGGGGAAGATCACGACATCAATGGCATTACCCGGAAAGACATGCGGGCCATTTATACAGAACTGGATGGAAAAGATCCCGGTTTCAATCCGGTGTATTACGGCGGAGAGTTTTTCGCAGCTACACTGGACAATGTAAAACGGGTGAATCAAATGTTCCCTCCGGTTTGGGATACAATGATGCAACGTTTTAAGGAAGGAAAAAAGAAGTTTCATTACGAAGGGCCCACCCTGAGCTATCTCTACTACCGGATTGGAAAATTCGGCACAGCAGAAAAGTTCATTAAAAGGATCTGGACCTCCATCAAGTTTTCCAACGTGGAACCCCGGGATTTTGACCTGCATATCTGGCATGTGCCGGCAGAGAAAAAAGAGGGGATCGCACTGTTGCTGAACAAGATCGTAACCGGAACTTTTTTTCAGAAAGACGACAAGGCGCTTGTAAAGGAAATGGGTGGGTATCTGGGTATTCCCAAACGCACCAAATACTTGAATATCAAGCATTTTCTGAAGCACACGCTTTTGTATAAATGGATCTCCAAATAGCTTGAAAACCACTTGACCCGCTACTGTAGGCCGAAACCGTCTACGCTGAATGGTCAGTCATTTTGAAATTTTGAACGCTCTACAATATGCCTTTTAAAAAGAAGAGTAACAAAACCGATCAGGGTTTCGACAGCATAACCATTGCCCTCGCAAGCCCGGATGAGATTCTTGAGCGCAGCTATGGCGAAGTGCTCAAGCCTGAGACCATCAACTACCGCTCCTATAAACCCGAGCGTGATGGCCTCTTCTGCGAACGCATTTTTGGTCCGGTAAAGGACTACGAATGCTACTGCGGCAAATACAAACGCATACGTTATAAAGGCATCGTGTGTGATCGCTGCGGTGTAGAAGTAACCGAAAAGAAAGTACGTCGCGAACGTATGGGCCACATCCGCCTGGTGGTTCCGGTGGTACACATCTGGTTCTTCAAGAGCTTGCCGAACAAAATCGGTTACATCCTGGGTCTGTCTTCCAAGAAATTGGAAAGCGTGATCTACTACGAACGTTACGTAGTGATCCAGCCAGGTGTAAAAGAATCGGAGGGCATTCCAAAAATGCACCTGCTCACTGAAGAAGAATACCTGGAAATCCTGGAAACCCTTCCAAAGGATAACCAAAGCCTGGATAATTCCAACCCCGACAAGTTCATCGCTATGATGGGCGCAGAAGCAGTATTTACCCTGCTGAGCACCCTCAATCTTGATGATCTTTCTGCTCAGCTGCGCCATGATGCGCATGCAGAGACCAGCATGGCTAAGAAAACCGAGGCCAACAAGCGCCTGCGTGTGGTGGAAGCTTTCCGCGATGGTTTGGAGCAATCCGGCCAGCGCCCGGAATGGACCATCATTCAGTACCTGCCGGTAGTTCCTCCGGAACTTCGCCCATTGGTGCCGTTGGATGGCGGACGCTTCGCGTCTTCTGACCTGAACGACCTATACCGTCGTGTGATCATCCGCAATAACCGCTTGAAGCGTCTGCTGGAGATCAAAGCGCCGGAGGTAATCCTGCGTAACGAGAAGCGCATGTTGCAGGAAGCAGTTGACTCTCTGTTCGACAACTCCCGTAAGTCTAACGCCGTAAAAGCAGAAGGCGGTCGTGCCCTGAAATCCCTTTCCGATATCCTGAAAGGTAAACAGGGTCGTTTCCGTCAGAACCTGCTCGGTAAGCGTGTGGACTACTCCGGTCGTTCTGTAATCGTGGTGGGTCCAACCCTCAAACTCCACGAATGCGGTATTCCGAAGGCCATGGCGGCAGAACTGTTCAAGCCGTTCATTATCCGTAAACTTATTGAGCGGGGCATCGTTAAAACGGTGAAATCCGCTAAAAAACTCGTGGATCGCAAGGATCAGGTGATCTGGGAAATCCTCGAGAATATCCTCCGTGGTCACCCGGTAATGCTGAACCGCGCCCCAACGCTGCACCGTTTGTCTATCCAGGCATTCCAGCCGCGTATCATCGAGGGCAAAGCTATCCAACTGCACCCGCTCGTTTGTACGGCTTTCAACGCCGACTTTGACGGTGACCAGATGGCGGTACACGTACCACTGAGCCAGGCGGCTATCCTGGAAGCTCAGGTGTTGATGCTGTCCAGCCACAACATGCTGAATCCACAGGACGGCTCTCCAATCACCCTGCCTTCTCAGGACATGGTATTGGGCCTGTACTATCTCACTAAAGAGCGCAAAAGTATCGAAGGAGCGCCGGTTATCGGCGAAGGTCGCCGCTTCTACTCTGCAGAGGAGGTGGGCATTGCCTACAACGAAGGCCAGCTCGACCTGCACGCTGCCATTGAGTGCCGTGTTCCGGTTGAAGAGGATGGCCAGATCGTGATGCGCCGCCTGAAAACCACGGTTGGTCGTGTGCTTTTCAATCAGGCCGTTCCACAAGGCGTGCCTTATATCAACGAACTGCTCACGAAGCGTAACCTGAAAGGCATTATCAGCGGCATTTTGGCGCGCACCAGCTTCAAACAAACGGCTGAATTCCTTGATGGAATCAAAGAACTCGGTTTCGGCTGGGCCTTCAAAGCGGGTCTTTCCTTTAACCTGGGTGACCTGTTGATCCCAGATCTGAAGCGTAAAGCACTGGAAGCAGCACAAACAGAAGTAGACGAGGTGTGGGACAACTATAATATGGGTCTTATCACCTACAACGAACGATACAACCAGATTATCGACAAGTGGACGTTTGCGGATAACCGTATTACCGACCAGTTGATGAAAGAGTTGAGCAGCCACAAACAGGGTTTCAACTCTGTATTCATGATGCTCGACTCCGGTGCACGTGGTTCCAAACAGCAGATCAAACAGTTGTGCGGTCTTCGTGGTCTGATGGCCAAACCGCGGAAATCAGGTGATACCGGCGGTGCGATCATTGAAAACCCGATCCTTTCCAACTTCCTGGAAGGTCTGTCAGTACAAGAGTTCTTCATCTCTACGCACGGCGCCCGTAAAGGTCTTGCCGATACGGCTCTGAAAACGGCCGACGCAGGTTACCTCACGCGTCGTCTGGTAGACGTAGCGCAGGACGTGGTGATTCGTGAAGTGGATTGCAATACGCTCCGCGGTCTGGATACTACGGCCTTTAAGGAAGGTGAAAAAGTCATTGTGAATCTTAAAGACCGGATCAAGGGTCGTTACAGCCTCCACGATGTATATCACCCCGATTCGGAAAAGCTTCTGGTTGCTGCCGGCGATTACATCACAGACGATATCGCAGCTGAGATTGAAACAGCTGATATTGAAGCTGTGACCATTCGTTCCGTACTCACTTGCGAGAGCCGTCATGGTGTTTGCGCCAAGTGTTACGGCAAGAACCTGGCAACAGGCCGTATTGCCGAAATGGGCGATGCAGTAGGTATTATTGCCGCACAGTCCATCGGTGAACCTGGAACGCAGCTGACCCTTCGTACCTTCCACACGGGTGGTACGGCTATGCTGTCGCAGACAGAAAACAGCATCACGGCTCGTACAAACGGTGTGCTGGAGTTCGACTCCATCCGTACTGTTGACGGTACCGATTCTGACGGCAATAAGGTGCAGGTGGTCGTATCCCGTACGGGTGAGATCCGCATGGTGGATCAGAAAAACGGTCGTGTACTGGCCAATAACTACATCCCTTACGGTTCCTTCCTCTTTGTAAAAGAAGGTCAGGAAGTACAGCGTGGCGACAAGATTTGCGAATGGGATCCGTTCAACGCCGTGATCGTGTCTGACTTTACCGGTGTGATTCGCTACAACAACCTCGAAGAGGGTGTGAACTACCGTATGGACCGCGATGATCAGACCGGTTTTGCCGAGAAGATCGTTATTGAAAGTAAGAACAAGAAGAAGATCCCGTCTTTGACAGTATTGAATGCCAAAACGGGCGAGGAGCTGAAAAACTTCTCCCTGCCGGTAGGCGCCTATATCACGGTGGAAGACAACGATGAAGTAAAATCGGGTCAGCAAATCGTGAAGATCCCGCGTAAGCTGGGTAAGATTGCGGATATCACGGGTGGTCTGCCGCGTGTAACGGAGTTGTTCGAGGCGCGTACACCATCCAACCCGGCCATTGTGGCGGAAATTGACGGTGTAATCACCTTCGGTGGTATCAAGCGTGGCAACCGCGAGGCCTTCATCAAGGCTAAAGACGGTCAGGAGCGCAAGTACATGGTTCCACTTACCAAGCACGTTCTGGTGCAGCATGAAGACTTCGTGCGTTCCGGCACAGCGCTCACGGAGGGTACGATTTCTGTGAAAGACATCCTGGCAATCCGTGGCCCGTTTGCAGCTTCTCAGTACCTCGTAAACGGCGTACAGGAAGTTTACCGCGCGCAGGGTATCAATATCAACGACAAGCACCTGGAGGTAATTGTTCGTCAGATGATGCGCAGACTGGAGATTGTAGATCCGGGCGATACGCACTTCCTCACGGGCGAGCCGGTAGAGCGCAACGAATTTGTGGACTACAACGACTGGATTTACGACAAAAAACTGGTACTGGATTCCGGCGACAGCGGCAAGCTGAAACCGGGCGCCCTGGTTACCCTGCGTCAGATCCGCGAAGAGAACTCCTTCCTGAAGCGCAACGACAAGAAACTGGTAGAATACCGCGATGCCATGCCGTCTACGGCAGTTCCGATGTTGCTGGGTATTACCAAAGCATCGTTGGGTACGGAATCCTGGATTTCTGCGGCGTCGTTCCAGGAAACCACCAAGGTGCTTTCTACCGCGGCTATTGCTGCGAAGAAAGACTTCCTGATGGGCTTGAAGGAGAACGTAATCGTGGGCAAGAAAATCCCTGCAGGTACCGGTATGCGTCAGTACGACCGCATGCAGGTTACAGGTTCCGGCCGCCCATTCCGCGATCAGGTGGAAGAAGTGGTGGAAGAAGCCGAGTAAGCAATTTACGATTTGCGATTTACGACTTGCGATTTACGATTTGCGTAAGCAAGAATGATAGATATTCTTTAAGACCTCCGGGGAGTAATCCCTGGGGGTCTTTTTTTTGAGTGTTTGAGTGGGGGAGTGTTTGAGTTGGCGTAGGGCTGGGTTTTACCACTAAGTCACGTAAGGCACTAAGGAGAATCACGCTTAG
>DLXL01000155.1:0-2923 GCA_003448025.1 Saprospirales bacterium
ATATTGTGTGGATGTTTTAGTTGTTTGATGGGTTAGGAGGGTTTGAAGGGTTTGAAGGGTTAGATGCGAACGGTAAGCGAAACGAAGTAGTTGAGTACGGTGGCTTATTGGACTTCGTAGGTGTAGAGCCGTTGATCGTCGAATTCGCGGCCAAAAGCATTGAGGTAGGCTTCGCGGCCGGATACCAGGATGTTTTTATTGTCGAGAATGTTATTGACCCCAACGTTGAGGTAGAGGAACACTTTGTTGATTTTCCAGCTTTTTCCACCAAAGAAATCCAGGGTGTAGGCCGCAGGGGCTTTGCGCTGGTCAATAACGGTGTTCCAGATAGGAGATCCCGGATCCTGACCCAATACGGATTCCGCACGGCGACGTGTAGGATCAAAGTTGAACCAGAAGTTATCGGCCCAGTTAAAACTTAGTGAAGCAAACCAAAAGCGCTTTCCTTCATATTTCAAGCCCAGCGAAGCAGCTGTTTGCGGGGTGCGGGGCACCAGAAAATTTTTCTGATATACCACAATGCTATCTAAACCTACCTGACCGGTATTATCAGCTGATTGGTACAACAGTGGACGGGATGTGTAGTGATAATAGCCTGCATTTCCAGCGCCGGTAATTACGATAGAAGGGAAAGGTTTCCATTCAAAACCACCTTCTACGCCCATGTGCTCGCGGTCTACTCCGGTGCGTACAACGGTGCTGAACTCACCCAATAATTGGGCAAAGAACAGGTTGCTTTCCACTTCGTTTTTGAAATGTGTAAGGTAACCGGTTACGCGTGCGCGCAACTTGGGCGCGCGGTGGATAAAACCACCCTCCAGGCTTTGAACGGTATATGGATCCACTCCGGGTACCACATCTGCGCGGTTGCGGGGCGACAGATAAATGTCGCGGAATTGAGGCGGTTTGGTGCCTATGAATCCGTTGGCATAAATGTAATTTCGACCATTTGCCTTGTAGGTTACCCCCCCTTTAGCGCCGTAGGTATAGAAGGATTGTTTCGGAGAATCGCCGAGTGAGTTTTCCGGAAAGCGACCATTTTGCATATATCCGGTGCGCCAAAACTGATTGATACCCACCTCTCCACCAAAGAAGTACTGAAATTTACTCAGATCGGTTGTAACCTGGAACCAGGTATTTCCGTGCCGGATGTTTTCATCATAATTATAGCCAAATACGTCCCCTTCCCGCACAACATTGTTGGGCGTTTGCAGGTCGTTTTGTTCCTTGTCCAGATCGCCAGGATAATCCTGCGATGCAAAGCGGTTGATATCCAGCCAGTAATCTCCTCCCAGCAGATCATCAACCACCTTAAAATTCTCGCCTGTATACCAGCGGTAGCTTGCTCCTGCATGAATTTTGGAGCGAATGTTTACCTGCTGGTTGAGTAAAGCATTAAACCCGAGTTCGCGGCTGTCGGCGCGCTGATCTTCTACGATATATTGAGAGCGATTTCCGGTTACCGTGTTGCCGGCAATGCCATCAGCGTTGTTGACGGTGAATCGATTACGACGGTTCTCGTCGTAAAAACGATGCCAGTCAATCTGACGCAGGTTCTCGTCGTTGCGCAAAGCTTCAGCCCACTCTGCGGCAAGTACCGGATCCAGGATGGCAGATGGCAGACGACGGTTGAAATCGGCTGCCGGGTTGTTGGCGTCATTCCACTCCAGGCGGGTATCGCCACGTTCGCCGGCCTGGCCCAGCACAGATATCATCACATTGGTGCCGGCATTGGGTGTCCAGTCATAGCGCAGGATGCCGATTGGTTGATTGGCATGGCCTACCGCAGCGTTTCTTTTTTCACCATTTTGATAACCCCAGTTTGGATTGTACCGGTTTGTTCCGGCCAGCTCAAACATTTCTTCGAAGGAGTCAGCTACTTTGCCACGCTTGTTTGGAGCGCCCAGAATGGTGGCATTGAGTGCATGCTTGCTGTTGATCTTTTTGTCGACAGACAGGAAATAGGAATATCCATCAAAGAATGTTCCCTGAAAATAACCTTCCTGCCCCCAGCGCCGACTCCCTGATGCGGTAACGGCCCATCCGCCCGGCATGAGGCCGGTGCTCATGGTGAGCATTACCCGATCTGTGTAGGTACGGTTGGATTTAGCATAGGATGCACGCACTTGTTTGCGCTGTACCGATGCGCGGGTATCCAGACGGGTTGCACCGCCAATTTCCGCAAAAGTGAATTCGGAAGGCGCCAAACCAATACTGGTTTCCCGGTAGCGCAGTACATCGTTCAAACCTCCGATTTCGCCAAAGAAGGCGGTGCCGGTTTCCGGGTCGTTGATGTTTACACCATTCAGGAACAGCGGGAAGTGTTCGGCATCGTACCCGCGCTCGCGGAAACGGAAGTTGCCCCAGCCGAAGCCAGACACTTGCTGATACACATCGCGGCTGGCATTGAGCAGGTTAGCTACCTCGCCTGATCCTTCGGTTTCCGCTTCTGCTTCCTCCAGTGTAATGGTTGGAATGTCGGTTACAGTTGGGGTAGTAGTAGGGGTGTTTTGGTCTTTCCGCATCAGGAAATCCATTCGGACCTCCTCGCCGGCGCGCGCACTGATGCGGAGCTCCTGCGGGAGGAATCCGTTTGCAGTGCTAACAAGGGTATACACCCCTGGCGGAACGTTTTCAATCAGGTAAGCGCCATCCGAGGTGGTGGCAGCCAGCAGTCCGGTGCCTGAAAGCACTACGGAGGCATCTCTGAGCGGGCTGAAATTGTCTACATCACGCACAAAACCAACCAGTTTGGCATTTTGCGCATGCAGCATTGAACCCAGCAACAGGAAAAGGGGTAAATAAAGGATTTTTTGAATCATCCAGTGGAAACAGTGAACGATGAATAAAAATGGTGAACGTCCTGACAACAATGAGAGGGGGATTATAGGGGGGGCATTCACACACCCGATCCAAGAGAATC
>DLXL01000155.1:3127-6636 GCA_003448025.1 Saprospirales bacterium
AAAAGGCCGACAAAGGTAGGGCAGGATAAGCGCCTTTTGTGCTTCTTGTTAAGTTATTTTTATGTAATGAATCACTACTGAATTACCAAACTGCACTTAATCTTGTCCATGGAGCAAAAGAAATTTCCGGGAGGTGAAATAATCTCCTGAATCTGAACTGATTTGGAGAAAATAGATTCCATTGGAGAGGTCTGGCAATGGAAGTTCATGGATTTCCTCACCAGGAGTAATGGTGAAACTGGTTGCTTTCACACATTGGCCTTTGCTGTCTATTATTCTTGCATGTAATGGCCCGAAATGATCCAGCTTAACGCTGAATTGGATGTTTTTGCCCACAACCGGGTTTGGGTGAATGTTAAAAAACGGGAAATTTTTTGGTGGCTGCGGAGCACTGCTTGTTTTACTAAAAACCTGAAACGATGCCGGCTGTCCAAAGGGCCCACCCTGATATCCCAAATGAGGAACTCCTCCGTGTATAATTAATGATACAGACCAGTAATTATCAATAAAAGCCCGATCTCCTACAAATTCCCATGCGCTTCCAGTAAAACGCATAACGGAAAGCCCCCAAAAATCTGGACCTGAGTCGTCAAAAAGGACATATGGTTGATTGTTATCCCGGTCAACTGCCAATGTTATAAAGTAGGAAGCCGGTGTTATCATGGAAGATCCAACCGTCTCCCAGGTTCCTCCATTGAATTTCAATACCCGGACATGATTCTGAGTACTCGAATCTATGTGTGTAATGTATGGAACATTGTTGGCCACCACAAAATCCATTTGTCCGTGCACATTACCATCAAAGACCTGGCCTCCAACGGTCTCCCAACTGGCGCCATTGAATTTTTTGACAAATCCGGCGTAGCCCATTTGAATTTCCCGGAAAGCAACCCAGGGTGTTCCGTTTTCTACCTGAAGATGTAGTGGGTATATATTACCGAAGGATACCGCGCCCGGACCTAATTGGATCCAGTTGACTCCATCAAAATGCCATACAAATGCCTTACCTCCCTGATCAAAGTCGGCAAAAGCTACCCAGAGCTTCTCATCTTCAAACGCCATGTCGATATAGTTTAGCGCTTCGCTAAAAGCAGGAGATTCAGAAACCGTGCTCCAAAGGCCATTTTGGAATCTTTTTATGCCAAAACGTCTGGTTTCACCATGGAAATACGCCATTTGGGGGGTGCCATTGCCAGTAAAATCCAGTACCTGGTAGTGCTCGTTACCTAGTCCTGAAGTGTCGATTGGTTGCCATGCGGTGCCATCCCATCGCTGTATTTTCCAATGATCATTGCCCAAAGCATCATATTCGGAAAAGACCAAATGAGGTGTACCTTCATGTAAGGCTGTCAATACGTTATAGGTACCCCAACTGGAAAGCAGGGTATCGCCTAAAAACCGCCATTGAGGATTTTGGGCCAAAACAGCCCAGGGCTGGCACACAAAAACAAGGGCCAGAGAAAGGAAGTAGTTTTTCATAAATAACGTGGTTGGTGAATGATGCAGCAAAATTGGGCGGTATCATTACTCCGTTATATGCCAATTTGGGTCTATTACTTGTCGATTTCAACCAATTCCGGTTTCCGCAGCCCTGATGGAGGCTTGCCAGTACATTTTTTTACGAATCGGCTGAAATGGGCAGGATCTTCAAATCCCAGTTCAAAGCCTATTTCACTTACAGACGCTTCGGTAAACCATAAGCTCCGTTTTGCTTCAATCAGGATTCTTCGATGGATGAATGAAACGGCGGAGCATCCCGCGTGCTTTTGGGAAAGTGTATTGAGTTGACGCGGACTAATGCCTAACATCCGGCCATAAACGGCCACTTCATGTATACTTTTATAATGTTTTTCAACTGCCAGTTGGAAAGATTGGAACAGATTCCATCCGGGAGATTTTAAATGATTCTCCGGACTGCTTTCGAGATGGAAATCCACGCATCTGCAAAGGAAAATTTGCAGATAAGATTGTAAGATATTGTATTTTAATGCGCTGTTTTCCCTGAAAGCCAGGTCCATTTGCCTCACCAGTTCGATACAGACCTGAAATGATTCTGCGGAAAGTTCCAGTGATGGTTTCCCGGTTTTATAATAGAAGAAGGGGAATTTGACCAGAAAATCTTCACGTGTCTGATTGAAATAGAAAAAATCTTCCGAGAAAATCAGCACATAACCCAATGCGAACTGGGTTCTGCGGATCTGGTGTACCTGACCCGGGGTTACAAAATGGATATTTCGGTCAAGAATGGGAAGTTCATCAAAGTCAAGCAAATGGGTTCCGCCTCCTTTTTCGAAGATAAACACTTCAAAATAGTCATGACGGTGCAATTTAAGCGGATTGTAATGGTTGTTGTAATCAATCCGTTCAATCTTAAAAGACAAAGGATGCCCCCCAGTCAGGCCATGGATCGGAATTTCTTTTGCTTGCACAGGATGCGGTTTTGAGCTACTGCACGAAATTACACATTCGTCAGATCTTTTGCCCTTTCATGGCCTCCTGTATGTTGTGATCCAGTGCACGATGTGCCAGTGGCGCGGTATAGATATTCAGGTCTTCCATAGCGCTCAAAATGGCGTCTTTGTCGTGCTCAGATACTTTTTTGCGCAAAATCTCCAGTAAGTTACGGGTTTCGGCGGCTTCTTCGGCGCTTAAAATTGCTGCATTTTGTTTCAGGAATTTGTCGCCTGACAGCAAAATATTATTGGCTTCATTGCGTGCCTCCAGCAATCCGCGTGCAGCTATGTCAGTCTGCGCGTTTTGGATACTGTCTATAAGCATCAGTGCCATTTCTTCCTCAGTTATGCCATAGGTCGGGCGTATCTCTACCTGGGTTTCCAGGTTGCTTCGAAGTTCGCGGGCACGCACGGTGAGGATGCCATCGGCATTGAGGATGAACTGAATGTCTATTTTGGGTAAACCTGCCGGCATAGGCGGGATATCACGCAGGATGAATTCTCCCAATTTCCGGTTGTGTTCCACCAGGTCGCGTTCTCCCTGATAGACACTGATTTTCAGGTTTTTTTGACCGTCAACACTGGTGGTATACTGGCGGCCGGCTTTGGTGGGGATTTTGGTATTGCGGGGGATAATGGCGTCCATTAATCCGCCTACTGTTTCAATACCCAGCGATAATGGGGTTATGTCGAGCAGGAGAATGTCTTGCTGGTTACCAGCCAACACGTCGGCCTGAATGGCAGCGCCAAGGGCAACTATTTCATCCGGATTTACCTCATCAAATACTGGTTTCCCAAAAAAATCGGCCACGCGCTGTTTCACCATTGGAATACGGGTACTCCCGCCCACCATCACTACCTGACTGATGTTGTCTGCATTTATTTTAGCGTCTTTTAGTACGTTTTTACAACAATCAAGGGTTCGAAGGATCAAAGGCTCTATCAGCGATTCAAATTCTGTCCGGAGGATGGACACTTTTCCCTGTGGTAATTGTGCTTCAAAATGGTGGGCGGAAGAAAGGCTTTTTTTAGCTTTTTCCGCTTGCAAACGCAAAT
>DLXL01000155.1:6772-7096 GCA_003448025.1 Saprospirales bacterium
AAACGCAAATCCTGCGCAAAATTTGGATCAGTATTCAAGGCTTGACGAGTCAGTCCAAGCTGTTGTAAAAAGTGATCTGCAATACAGCGGTCAAAATCGTCTCCGCCCAGGAAAGTATCGCCATTAGTAGCCAATACTTCATAAATGCCGTCCTCGATTTGTAATATTGAAATATCGAACGTGCCTCCGCCAAGATCATAAACAGCCACGGCGCCTTCCAAATGCTGCGGGGCAGCCAGTGCAGCCGCAGTAGGTTCGTTCACGATGCGAAGGACATCCAGGCCGGCGAGTTTGCCGGCGTCGCGGGTGGCTTGCCGTTGGTTG
>DLXL01000155.1:7270-7560 GCA_003448025.1 Saprospirales bacterium
CGTTGAAATAGGCAGGAACAGTGATGACGGCTTTTTCCACGGGTTGACCAAGGTCTTCTTCAGCGCGTTCCTTGAGGTTTTTAAGGATCAGGGCACTCAGTTCAACCGGGCTGTAGAAACGATCCTTGACCCGAATTTTTACCAATGATTCTGTATCGTCATCAATGATCTGATACCCAAAGAAGTCGCTATGTGCCTGAACGTCCTTGTAGGATTTACCCATCAGACGTTTCACAGAAAAGATGGTATGGGCAGGATCTGAGATGAGTTTTTCTTTGGCGGCATCCCCA
>DLXL01000155.1:7732-7997 GCA_003448025.1 Saprospirales bacterium
TTTTCTGCAAAGAGCACCACGCTGGGCACCAGCGTGTGTTTGCCATGCTCGTCTTTGATACAAATCGGCTGGCCATCTTTCATGTAAGCCACCAGGCTGTTCGTGGTGCCCAGATCAATGCCTACGATCAGAGGTTTGGGTTGCTCAATGGAGCCGTCTTTGAGGTTGATGGAAATGGTTGCCATGTTTAAAGGCCGCAAATATACGGTGAGTGGGAGAACACGGAGAATGTGGATTTGTTTTTGGAACGCGGGTTTGGAACGCG
>DLXL01000521.1:0-971 GCA_003448025.1 Saprospirales bacterium
ATAAGTGAAGATCTGATTGTACCATTTCAGACACCAGTTCGGCGAGGCTGTGTTTGGATTGCCACCCGAGCTTGTCCTTGGCTTTTGTGGCGTCACCCACCAGAAGATCCACCTCTGCGGGGCGGAAATATCTTGGATCTATCGAGATTACCTCTTGCCCGATCTTGAGGCCGGCATTGGTAGATTGTGCAATAAGCCCTTTTTCAGAAACACCGTCCCCTCTAAATTCCAATTCAGCCCCCAGTTCACGAAACGCCATCCGGCAAAAGTCGCGTACGGAAGTGGTCTGCCCGGTTGCTATTACAAAGTCCTCGGGGGTTTGTTGTTGCATCATCAACCACATCGCTTCTACATAGTCGCGCGCATGGCCCCAATCCCGGCGGGCATCCAAATTACCCAGCCAAAGTTTGTCCTGCAAACCCAGAGAGATTTTCGCAGCGGCCCGGGTGATTTTTCGGGTTACAAAGGTTTCTCCGCGCAGCGGACTTTCGTGGTTGAACAGTATGCCATTGCAGGCAAACATGCCATAGCTTTCCCGGTAGTTAACCGTTATCCAGTAGGCATATAATTTAGCAACCCCATAGGGAGAACGTGGATAAAAAGGCGTCTTTTCGGTTTGTGGGGTTTCCTGCACCAAACCATACAATTCGGAGGTGCTGGCCTGATAAAATCGGGTTTTATCGGTTAATCCAAGCAAACGAATAGCTTCCAGCAAGCGCAGCGCGCCAACAGCATCTGCATTAGCAGTATACTCCGGTGTTTCAAAGCTCACCTGAACATGACTTTGAGCGCCCAGATTGTATACTTCATCCGGTTGCACCTGTTGCATGATCCGGATGAGATTGGTGGAATCTGTCAGATCGCCATAATGCAGGATAAAGCGCTGGTTGTCTACATGAGGATCCTGATACAAGTGATCTACCCGATCTGTATTGAACATGGAGGACCGGCGCTTGATGCCGTGTACCTCG
>DLXL01000521.1:1085-4019 GCA_003448025.1 Saprospirales bacterium
CGGCGCTTGATGCCGTGTACCTCGTAGCCATTTTTTAATAAAAATTCAGCGAGGTAGGCGCCGTCCTGGCCAGTAATGCCTGTTACTAGGGCTTTTTTCATATGCTTAGCGTTGGTTCCTTTAAATGCATGGATGCGTTTTGCCGCTATTTCGCTTCAAGGATTCCCAGTTTTGGGTTAAGTTCATACAATGTTCCGGTTTCCGGGCACCGGGCTTGCCCTTGATTGTCCAGTTGAAGCCGATGTCCGTTTCGACTTACCCATCCTGTTTGGCGGGCCGGTACACCGGTCATCAGGCCAAAATCAGGCACGTCAGTCGTCACCACCGCTCCTGCACCGATCATACAATAACGCCCCAGCGTAATACCACATAATATGGTAGCATTGGCGCCAATGCTGGCTCCCTGTTTCACCAGGGTAGGCCTGAACTCCTGTTTTCGTTCTATAAAGCTTCTGGGATTGATTACATTGGTAAACACCATACTTGGCCCCAGAAAAACCTCGTCTTCACAAATCACCCCGGTATAAAGGGAAACGTTGTTTTGCACTTTCACCCCATTACCCAGTGTAACGCCGTTGGCTACAAACACATTTTGTCCCAACACACACTTTTCGCCCAAAACAGCTTTTTCCGACACATGGCAAAAGTGCCAGATGCGGGAACCTTCCCCAATTTGGGCGCCCGGATCGATAACTGCTGTTGGATGTGCAAAATAGGCCATATTCAATGAAATGGGTGTGGGGCAAGGGGTAAACGGGCCAGCGGGTGGTAATCGCCCTGTAGCCCGAGTGGCGTGGCGGTTCGGATATCATGCGCCAGTTGAATGGCCGGCAGGGCATCATCAAGTCCAAAACTGTTGCCAGCCAGGATGTCCTGATAGCTCAGGGTATGCAAATCGGTGAAACCTTCGCTGAACTCCAGACTTTCGCCATCAATGGTAATGGAGCGATAGGTTCTTTTGCCTTGCGCTTCTGGTGGCAAAGTGTGGGCATTAATGCTTAAAAACCATCTCACACGGGCTTTTTGAAATTCCAGATATCCGGCTGCCCGATCGTGGGTATGCAGATGAACCAGGTTTTGTTCCAGGGGGCCAAAAATCCAACTCAGCATGTCAAAAAAGTGAATGCCAATATTGGTGGCAATGCCTCCTGATTTTTGTACATCGCCTTTCCAACTGGTAAAGTACCAGGTGCCCCGGGAAGTGATGTAGCTTAGATCTACCTCATGTTTTCGGTCGTGATTTTCAGATTGTACTTTTTCACGGAGCCCGATGATGGCAGGATGAAGCCTGAGTTGTAAAATGGTTGATACCTTTTTTCCGGATTCTGCTTCGTTCACTTTCAGCGCTTCCACGTTCCATGGATTGAGCACCAGTGGTTTTTCGCAGATGACATGTGCTCCATTGCGGAGTCCAAACCGTATATGGGCATCATGAAGGTAGTTTGGTGAGCAAATGCTCACATAACTCACGCCTTTTCCGGCCCTGCGAAGCTTGTCGAGATGCCGGTCAAATCGTTCGAATTCCGTGAAAAATGCCGTTTCAGGAAAGTAACTATCCAGTACCCCTACGGAATCTGCAGGATCGTAGGCTGCTAGCAGCTCATGACCGGTCTCCCGAATGGCTTTCAGATGCCTGGGGGCTACATATCCGGCTGCACCGATTAATGCAAAGCTTGCCATGTGTAAATGGAAAAGTTTGATTACAGGCCTTTTGCTGCGAAAAATGATTTGACTGCGCTAATGATTTGATCCTGGATGTCGTTTGTTAATTCAGAATGCATAGGTAGAGAGCATACGCTGGCACAAAGTGCTTCTGTAACAGGCAACTCTCCGCCTTTCCAATAACGTGCAAATGCCGGCTGTTTGTACAGTGGCACCGGGTAATAGATCATACACGGGATACCCTGTTCTGCCAGACTTGCCTTGAGTTCATCCCGGAGTTGAGCGGAATTGGGTGCTGTAATTTGCAGGGTATACTGGTGAAATACGTGTGTGGAATGAGGTTCCCGTGCCGGAGTCTTTAAAGCCTTTACCTGTGAAAAGGCCTGATCATAATAATCAGCTGCGCGATTACGTGCGGCATTGTATTCATCCAGGTGTTTGAGCTTGGCGTTCAAAACTACGGCCTGAAGCGCATCCAGACGGGAGTTTACCCCAATTTCATCGTGATAATACAACTTGGACTGGCCATGATTGGCAATCATGCGTGCCTTGGCTGCCAGGACATCATCGTTGGTCATGAGTGCGCCTCCATCGCCGTAACAACCCAGATTTTTGGATGGGAAAAATGAGGTGCATCCAAATTGACCCATTACGCCGGTTTTCACTTTTTGTCCGTTCCTGTACCTGTAATCAGCGCCAATGGCTTGTGCATTGTCTTCAATGACATACAGACCATGTTTGCGGGCTACTGCCAAAATGGGCTCCATGTCGGCACTTTGCCCAAACAGGTGAACCGGAACAATAGCTTTGGTATTGGGGGTAATAGCTGCTTCCACATGGGCAGCCGTGATATTCATAGTGCCGGGATCAACATCGGTCATAACCGGAGTCAGTCCGAGCAGGGCTATGACCTCTGCCGTGGCTACATAAGTGAATGCCGGCACAACGACTTCATCGCCGGGTTGCAGACCCAGGGCCATCATGGCTATCTGCAGGGCATCTGTTCCGTTGGCGCAGGGAATGACGTGTTTCACGCCGAGGTATTGTTCGAGGTTTTCCCGAAAAGCATTCACTTTCGGGCCGCCGATAAACATACAAGTATCAAGTACCTCCCGCATTTCCCGCTCAATTTCCGGCTGGATTTTTGCGTATTGGGTCTTGAGGTCAACCATTTGTAGCATGTGAGAGATGGTGGGTTTGATGTAGCGGCGGGTTCAGCCGCCGAATACAGGTTTGAAGGGTTTGAGTGGTTTGAAGGGTTTGAGGGGTTTG
>DLXL01000310.1 GCA_003448025.1 Saprospirales bacterium
GAAGAAGCTGCGCTGAAAAACATTGCAATAGCTAAAAGAAGAATAACCGGGGCAAACAAGCCGGCTTTTTTCACAAAGGTTAGATGTTGCATAGTCAATAATTTTAGGTGATGGAAATCAATAGAATACCGGCAAATTAAGACATTTATCCAATTTTTGCTCATGAACAATTGATCTCAGGCAAAAATTGCTGCTTGTCAATCCGAAGAAAATGTATTTTAGGATGTTCTCCTGTTTATCACGGATGAATCCATCTGATACAACCAATTTGGTTTCTAATGAGGTTTAGATTGTGGACAGCTTAGTATGGTAAGAACCTCATTCCTTGAAGAAAAAAGCTTACTTGAATAAACAGGGATATTATCTTTGATGCTATAATATATTAACATCTAAAACCCATCATTCATGATTTTTTTTGGAAAGAAAGCTTCCGTTATTAAACAGGAGCACATTTTTGGCCTAAGTTGTCCCAGCTGCCAAACTAACAATAGTATTCACGGTGCGGTAGTTGGGAATTATGGTCATTTGTATTGGATCCCTACCATTCCCATGGGAAGAACCGTGGTGGCACAATGCGAGCATTGTCGAAAAACCTTTGAAGAAAAAGACATGCCGTCTCAAATGAGAGATGCCATCAGGCCCATGATGGATGAAGCTAAAACACCTTTGAAGCATTTTTCCGGCTTGTTTGTTATTGGTGGCCTTTTTATGTTAGGCATTTATGCCAGTATCAATAGTGACCGGGACAACCTCGCCTTTATCAACAACCCCGCAGTGGGCGATGTGTATGAAATAAAGGAAGATATCAAGGAATACACCACCCAAAAAGTGATCGCTGTCACCGCAGATTCTGTGTTTTGTGCTGAAAACCAATACTCTGTGAATAAATCACGTGGATTATCCGATATTGATAAGGAGACCAATTATGTCAATACAGGCATAGGATACTCCCGGGAGGATCTGACAAAGATGCTGAAATCCAATAAAATTACCAGGGTTAAACGCTAATGTTACCCCATGCTTTCCTCAGTCGCTATTTTTGATCGTCACCAGCAGGTCACTGTCAAAAATAGCGACTGGCGAAATAACCGGTTCATTCCAGGGTATCTGATCCCCGTATCGCTCCTGCATTTTCTTTTGTACGCTTTTGTGCGTCAGATCAAAACTACTTAGTTTGGCCAGTTCACCAAGCTCAATACCAGTAGCCCGTTGATATACCTTCCAGATCAGTTCGGAGCAATAGATCCGGTCGTCCGACCATTCAAAAGTCAGATCGTAGGGTTTGCCTGCGAACTGGCCGGCAATCTCCTTCATGTTTTTCAATACGGCCGGCGTTAATACCTGATCGGCATTTTTCAGGCGTTTCACTACAAACTTGCCCCCGTGTCCACGTGCGATCCACCTGTTGAGTGGTGTTCGTTTAACCGGTTGCACTGCTTCGAAAACATAGAATTTTCCGTTCTCCTGGAACACAATCCCGCAATGGGAATAGGTGGAATGCGTGGCCAGTTGAACTGCTTTGCTTTGCCCGGAAAGGGACGTCTGGAAAATGAGATCACCGTTTTTAAGGGCGATCAGGTCCTCCCAATCATGGGCTTTTTGTGGCGGGACTCCCAACTGCAGCAGCAGCCAGAGCGCCACCCCAGGGAACAAATATTTACCAATGTTTTTCATGCTTATCAGCGGGACAAATTGCCCTTTTTATCCACCAAAAGCCAGGATTCGCTCTCCCAGACATTGTGTTCACCATGCTGAACCGTAATACATTGACTGCTCACCCGGCCTTTGCCGTTTTCAAAGGGGAATGCACAGTCGAACACAGGAGGAACGACCAATTCATAGGTTTTAGCATTGGCATAGCCAATCTTGCCGTTTTTCACGATCCGAATCAGGCCTTCAGAGGGATAATCGGGGCCGTTATCGAAGAAAAACACCTCATAAAGTGTCTTTTTTTGGCGATTTGTGATCACCCATTGTCCGGAGGCAGCTTGCACCATCCTGAGCGGATCTGCTTTGGGTTTACCCGTGGTTTTTGAGGGCATTACAAACTTTAAGCCGGCCATAAAGCCCGGGTGAAGTGAAATCCCCCAATCGTCAAATGCCTGGTGCTTTGCTTGAACCCGTTTATTCGATTGGGACATGAGCATATCAGCAAATGCCGACAGGTTTTTGTTTACTTCCGGGATATTGTTGTTGTTATAGGCGCCGTTTAACGTAGCTAAAAATATCCTCCTTCCCCTGAATGCCTCCGGATTTTGCAGCGCTTTACGGGCCCGCTCCGTGAAATAATCATTGTTTTCATCATACCACTGCTTGCTGGCAGCAATATAGCCTTGACACAACTCAGGGCGGGTTAACAGGACATACAGCGTGAATGACCCAAAAAGTGATTTCTCATGTAATATCCGTTTCCCGTTGGTCCGATATTGTTTTTCAACGGCAGGTATCAACTCCTTTTCCAGGGAAGATAAAAACAAGTCATAGGTTTTAGGATCATTCATTCTATCGGTAAGTCCATCACTGTCGTCAATGCCAACAACAATTAATTCTTGCGTGGCATCAGACTGAGACCACATGTGGGAAAGTATAGACAGTTCTTCCACGGATTTCGGATCACCGTGTATATAATAAAGGACGGTATAAGATACTTGAGACGCGCCATAACCATCGGGAAGCCTGATTGAAAGCGCTATGTTTTTTTCAAGAATAGTAGATTGGACGTTGATCGAATGGCGCTTAACGTCTGACTGCTGTGCTCCAAGCGTAATAGCTAAAAGCAGGAGAATTATTCCCGTAAAGAAGGATTTATGATTATTTACCATGTTACATTGGTTGAATTAGGTCATCAGAAAACCGGATTGCCGACAGAGATAAACTAAAGGAATACTATAATCCGGCCTTTTGCTTTAATTTTTCAAACCTGGCATCCCCTCTGATGCGTTTCCAGCGAGGATCGTGGTTGAGCCAGAGCAGCCAGCCATGAATACCGTTGCCGGAATCTGCATCCCTGTTGAGCCAAAGAAAAGTATTGTCAAAATCGTCCATGGCTTCATAAATCGCAGCGATTTGATACTTCACCACATGTTCGCCTCTGGCATATCTGTCCAGCAATTCCTGCAGTGCCAGCAGTCCGTTTATCCGGTCGCCGGCAAGCAGGTAAGCACGGGCAAGGTTGGCGACACCGCCGGCATCGCCTTTTAGTGATGGTGTAGCCAGCTTTGCTTCTTCCAGTGCCTGCTCATACTTTCCCTGTTCGGCCAGGGCAAGGCACTTATAGAAATGAAGCACGCCATTGGTTTTTGGATGGTAGAAAGCGATCATCTTATCGCAGTGCTCAATCACCCAATCATAATCATGGGCCATATAGCGCATCCGGGAGGAGTTGTTGAGAATGAACAGCCTGGTGAGACTGTCTGCATCGGCCAGGGCAGTTTCCCTGATTTGATAGGCCTCTTTAAACCTGTTTTGGGAGGCCACTATTATAGCGTGGTCGAAACGCACCCGGGCATTTTTAGGATCTGATTCCAGGTACTGCACAAGGAGTTTTTCTGCACAGGCATAGTCGTTTTTCAGCGTGATCATACCATTCGCCATACCCCTGACCCCGTCTACCGAATGAGGGTTAATGGAATAGGCTTTCATAAAACAGGCGGCACTTTTTTCTTCTCCCATTTGCTTATTCATACCGGCATACCTGGGGGAAGAAACATAGGCTGTACTGAGCATATAAAACGCTTCATCATTGGTGGAATCCAGTTCCACTGCCTTTTCAAGTAAAGTAATAGCCTCCGGCAGCGTTTCTTAGGAGAGTTGATTCAGTAAGGGCTCTGCCTGTTTCACCAGATCATCGGAAGCCTTTCGGGCTGGTGAATGATTTCGCCTTTTTTTAGACTGAGGATCATATACCGGACACTCCAAAGGGAAGCCGGGAGGCAACTGTACCTTGCGGGCGTTAACTCCTTCAAGCGCCTCCAACTTTTGTCGGGATCCCGGATTTTCTTTTAAGGCCAGTGCCTTTTTCAATTGAATTATCGCATTAATCGTATCTTTTTGTGATATAAAGTAATCACCATAAGAATCATAAACATTAAAACTTCCAGGGTAATTGGCTACATTGAGTTTGAAAAGATCTGCTGCTTTTCTATAGTGCTTCTGTTTTAGTAGTTCATAACCAATGAAATTGATTTCAGCTTCGTCCGGTTTTATTTGATAACCCATTTCCCGGGATAGTTTCGCGAAATGACGGTCATATTTATCGGCCAGAGATATGGTGGAATCCGTGTACTCCTGCATGGAAAAATTCAACGGAAAAAAGTCGAAAAAGAAGCGAAGTGCATCGTATTGGGCCATAAGCGGAACAGAGCCATGTGTTTCATTTGGATAGTATTTACTACTAAACTTTAACCCATTTAGTCTGTCTTTTTCAAAGGCGGCTTGTAAATTCAATATGGAACGAATATGTCTTGAAGCAGCGGAGGTATCCTTATACACCGTTTTTATATTCATCCCTTCCTCCAGCGTATTGGCAATAGCCAGGTACATAGATTTCCCGTTAAACTTCTTCTCAACCAATGCTTTCCTTGCCTGTTGGAGGAGTTTTTGATTGTCCCACCACATACTCGGATCAATGCAGATATAGGCATTAAAAAGATCGGTATGGTGAACAAAAGTCTGCATCACGGCCAACCCGCCGAAAGAATGCCCTATGAGCATCTTATAAGGCGCTGTGGGGTACTTTGCCTCAATGTGCGGCATTAATTCCTTTTCTATAAAAGCAATAAAATTTTCACCGCCCCCTGATGTTTTGCAGGAAGCGCTATCCATAAACGGAGGGTAAACATCCACATGCGTTGGCGTCAGGTCTCTGGTTCGATCGGTATTGGGAATGCCCACTACGATCATTTTGGGACAAAAATTATTGCCACCGGTACTCAAATATTGAAGGATGCCTACTAAGGTGGTAAAATTCCCCTCACCGTCCAGTAAATATACTACCGGGTAGCGTTGCTGATTGTTAGCGCTGCCGTCCGGCATGTAAACCATCACTTTCCTGAGCTCACCCAATATGTTTGATTGCACACTATCAATGGCGCCTATTACCACTTTGTTTTCCTGCGCGTTTATTGAACAGGAGATTATCAGGAAAAGAAAGAAAAGTGGTCGTTGTAAAAGAGTGGATATCCGCATTAAGAAATAAGAATTGACATTAAAGTGTGTCTGAAAAATAGGATAAGCTTGTTCAGGATAAGTTGGACTACCAACACGTATTGAGCACGCTCAAACATATCACTTTACCTGCAAATCAAGGTGGTAAATCTCCTTGATTTTGGTTAATAGCCTTTTTTGATGGGTCTTCCACAAGACCTGCATTGGCTGGGACCATAGACTTGACCATACCCCATATAAGGATTTTGGTTGCTGAAAGAAGCGCTGGGTTCCTGGGGCATATCATGTCTTATTGGACAATTTCGGTTTTCATATTTCTCTGCAAGCGCATAATCTTGTGCCGTGGCACGTTGCATTACCGTGCAACTTTGACCCAAAAAACTCAGCCCTGTTACGAGTAACAAAAGGGATTTGGGAAAAGATTTTATTGGTTTCAGCAGTAACATACAGGCCTTAACAGTGCAATACACCCAGATCACGCCCATGACAGCCACCACGCCAATCAAAAGATACAAAGCGCTTATTTCAAGATTGTGAACGGAGCCAGTGACATCCGGAGCATCCCATTTTTCGGAAAGCATATCCATAGAGGTACGGGCGGAAAGTATTTGGGTTCCCATAAATGAACCTGCGAAGGACGAAATGAATGTAGCAGCCATGAGGAAAGTTGATTTCGTGAAAGAATGAAATGGTTTTCAGTATTAATCTCTGGATCAAAGGTGCAGGCGGATGGATCAAGGCCAACAGCGTAGAAATACCTGAAATAAAAACCTGGGTGTTTACACGGAAAAATCAAAGTTTGTTACTGCTCTGGCTGATCGAAAAATACCCCTGCCAATCCGGAGACTGACAAGGGTATAAATTGTATCAATGGTTTTTATATTATTTTACGATTACTCCCACAAACTCGAAGTTCCAAGCCCCTTTCCGTTATCCTTATTTTCAGAATTTATTACCTCATAAAAAGCCAAACAAAGAGTATTACTTTTGGCTTTACGGGATGCTTGTTTGATTGTGCATGAAATTCAGCGGTAATCAATAGATATTTCACCACGTCACCGTGTAAAAACCACCCGGCGCCGTCCGAGGCATGGTTTCCCTACTCCCTGATTTTGAGGCCGCCGAGATATAGTATTCGATGGTTTTATGGGTTGCTTTTGCTGGAATAGTAGCGTTAAAATGCGTGTTGCCGTCAGTGGAATTTAGCGGCTCTTCGTTCCAGTTTTGCTCGCCCTTTATGCGCCAATGCAGCTTTTGGGAATCAGGCTCCAATCCTTTTTTGCTATAATCAATGATGGTGGCATAAACGATCAAGGATGCGTTCGGTGCTACCTTCGCAGGTAGTCGCTTCACCGTGATAAAGAGCATTTCGCTGTCCCAGACAGCACGGGTACGGCAATGCAAGGCATCACCACTTTTCCAGCCATATTCTTTATAATGGTCCTTTAAATCGTCGCTGATAATCGGCTCGTCCTTCAAGGCAAACTCAAAACCTTTTACCACATAACCGGGCATTGCATTTCGCCATGTTTGCAAGGCAATACTATCGGCTTTGATTTGGAATAGTGGAACATAAATGGTTTTGTTGACGATGATGGAATTGGTGTAAGCCGCTAATTTAGCACCATCATACCTGTCTGTTTTAAGTCTCAGTATTTCATAAGGGCGGCCATACACTGTTTTTAATTTTTTCAGTTCATTCTCAATGATTTTTTCATAGACAGCATGGAGTTCATGGTTAACGGGAGGCTCGGCTACCAGTATACGTTCTTCATCCAATAACTTCATAAAGCAGTCAATATGTTGAATACCCATTTTTTCAAAATTGGAATTGATATGGTAGTTGTTGATGCCCTGCAAATCTTGGTTGAGCTTGAAATATTGGGCTTCCGGCACTTGGTGGAATTTGTTTTCATTGACCATTATGCAAGTGGAAAAAGCTGTCCCCAATCCATCGGTCATAAAGTTTCCGCCCGTGTTGATAAATGGCAGGTTCAATACTTCCAAGTTCAACCCTTTGCCCAATGGCACAATCGTGTTGTCATCTATTTCCGATTCCAGGGTTTCATGCTGTTTATCCGAAAACAAGGAATACAAAGCGTCGGTGCATCCCCATTTTGCCCTTGGTGGCACATAAAGACAGTTGGCGTCAGCGAGTTTCATTTTGCCGTCAGGCATAAATATGGCACTTGGCCCCCAATCCCTTGTCCACCAAAAATCTATTCCCCGTGGTACATAGACGAATGTGTTGTGGGAAGCCTCAATGCCCCATTGGTTATACCATTTTTGTGCTTCGGCTCTTATGGTATCGTTTTCGACCAAGGTGTAGAGGTGGTTGTCTTTGGCCAATTCTACGACCAATTTGTGGGGCAGCGCCAGGGGCCATGCCACCAATGTTCCTTTGGCAGGCTCCCATTCGGCGGCGGTGCGGTTGGCATTGCCCTGCGTGTAATAATGGATGCTAGAAGGTTCATTTTGAAAAGGCTTATCACTGAACTCCACCCGCTTGTACTCCGACTCATCTGGCGGCCCCGAAGTGATTTGGAGAAATGGCTTATCTGTAAGCGTCATAATGACCGAACCGAAGGTCATTCCCCATTCATTTGGTGTAACGCAAACGGGATATTTCGCATCGTCCTTGGAGCGCAGCGCCTCCTTGATGGCGGCGTCGCCAATGCTGCCGCTCGGTGTCACCCGGCGCTGAACCGCCGCCAAACGCACAAAACTATTGGAGTTTACTGGCTTATCCTCTGGCTTCAAGTTTGGGTCGTATTTCTTGAACCACTCCTTTACGTCGTCGTTCACCAGCGGGTGGTTCGTGTGCCAGACCGTACCGTTCTCGTTTTTTGGGTCGAAGCGTATCACCTTATTGGCGGAAGCCTCAAAATCATAGACCTCCTCCCGGATGCCGATGATATAGTTCTGGCCGGAGGCATGGGGCACGTTTTGGACGAAATGCAGCAGGTCGTCCTTGTCGGTAGAGGCGAGGATGCCCCGCACGATGAAGGCCACGGGCAGCCCGGTCGAATTGGCTTTCAGCTGCATCAGCGTGTTCATGCAAGCACCGATGCCCGTTTCGTTCATGCCATTGAGGGCGATGCAGCCGGGGTGCGTCAGGATGAGCTGTTCGGGGCGGTCGCCGTATCGGGCGATGCGCAGCAGCACCTGGTAACCATCGGTATAGGCCTCGATGTCCATGTTCTGGGCAATGTAGGCGGGCTGGCCGTTGCGGGCAGGTACGCCCATGCCGCTGCAATGGTGGTTTTCGAGATTGTCCTGATAGACCCAAAACTCATCCAGTAGGCTGAATACCATCACGTCGTTGAACGACTGCCCCGCACCATCGGCGATGCCCCTGACTTCTTCGTAAAGGGCTGGCGTCCATTGTTTTATGGCGGCATCAAAACTGGTTTTTTGGTGAAAATCGGCCAGCACCTCGTTGGCGTCCTTGCCCAGCACCTTTGCCGTATTCTCTTTGAGCTTGACGACGAGTTCACCGATTTCCTTTTTGAAAATCTGGCCGTGCTGCAAACCCAGTTCGTAGCCCGTGCCCGTGAGGGTGACCTCCCGGATGGGTTGGCGGCGGGGCTTGGCTTCAAGACCAGACTGCGCAAATGCTTGATTCGCAAGGAGTAAGCTAATTAAGAGAGCTGTGAGGAGATGAAAATGAGTTTTCATTGGATTGGAATTTTGTGAAAGATAGCAACTACGGTCATATTTATTTCAATGCCTCCCACTCCTCCCGTGTAGCCGCAGCTTTTTGGTATTCCATCAAGCATACCCACCTGTCGCCTTGCTTTACTAGCAATGCTTCTAAATGCGTATAACTCTCCGAAAGGAGCTTGCCCGTGGCATCGTGGGAAGTGAAATAGAAAATCCCGGTTTCATGCGCCGTGTTTTCGCCGCCTACTCTTTGCGAAAAGCGAAACGAGACATTATCCATTTGCTTTCCTTGTTTGGTATCCATAAAGCCCGGTTTCCAGCGTGCCAGCGCAGCAGTCATGGGTTCCGTGCGTTTGTTTTTCCCGGCAGTAGCGACCAGTACGGCGTTTTCGTGGCAAGTAGCTTTGTAGCCTTCGAAATCACCTTCCTTTACCGTTCGGGATATCTCCGTCCAATAGGTTTTGTCTATTTCTGCGATTCGCTGCTGGTCGGCGTTGGATTGGCTTATCGCCTTAACTGGTTCGGCAGCACCCATTTTAGCCAACATATCCTTCGCATTGACATTGTTCGGATTAAGCTCCAGTGATTTTTTATAGTTGACGATGGCAGCTTCTTTTTGTCCATCTTTCATCAAAGCCTCGGCATAGCTGTCATAGGCGTTGAAAGATTTGGGATATTCATCCACATATATTTTGAATAAAGCCAGCGCTTCTGCCATTTTGCCATTGCCCATATAAGTGTATCCAAGTGAGTTTATAGCATCTTCGCCAAATTCATACGTTGCTTTGTCCTTTTTCAATTCATCATAAGTCTTTAATGCGGTGGCCAAGCCTTGTGTTTCAAGGGCTTCTTTAATAGCCGCTACCCCCGATTTTTTAACCTCAATCAGTTTGGCTGTTGAGTTGAGCAAACGAAACCCAATGTCGTCCGCACCCCTATCAGAATTGGTCAACACCACGACCCCTTTGCCCGTTTCCTTCACAAATCCAGCGAATGTGCGGTAGCCGCCCGTGCCGCCATTGTGCCAAAAAATGTCGCCTTCTTCCCCTTTTGAAATAATCCAGCCCAGCCCGACCCGGGCACCGCTGCCCGTTTTATCATGGCGGGGTTGATGGGTGAGCTGCAATGCCGCCTGTAAGTTGGTTTTTTCATGCCCCAAGTTGGCGGCCACGTACCGCAACATATCATACAATGAGCTTCGGATAGCCCCCGCCCCACCCAGTGTGGGGATGTCCCAATTGGGTACCTGAACGCCGTTGCTGTGGCCCATGGCCAGGTTTTGCTTCATGGCTTCGTCGAAGGTGATTTTTGTGGCTTTCATACCCAGTGGCAGGGCAATTTTATGGACCACCAAATCTTCATAAGACATGCCTGATTTTAGGGAAAGGATATGCCCAAGCAGACCTACCGCCAAATTTGAATATTCCATCGCTGAACCAATGTCACGGGTTAAGGTATAATTATTCAGATAATCATACATCAGTTCCACGGAATAATCGGCGTATGGATTGGAGAGGTCTTTCGGCGCAAAATTATCCGGCATACGTGGCAGGCCGGAAGTATGGTCGGACAAATGTCCCAACGTGATTTGTTTACCATCCTTTATCGGCAACTTTATCGTTGAAGGGAGGTAATTTTGGGCAGCATCATCGGTTTTCAACTTACCTTCCTGCACCATTTGAGCCAGCAAGATGGCAGTAAATGTTTTGGAAATGGAGCCGATTTCATTAATGGTATGCTCATTGACGGGTTTAGAGCCGATAGTTTTGGTGCCAAAAGCGTAGTATTGAGGGACGTCTTTGTCAATGATTCCCACCACGATACTGGGCGCATGACCGAATTCGATGCGTTTCTGAATACTTTGAACGATGTCTTCTGGTAGTTTTTTTTGCGAAAAAGAGCCGTTTGATAAAAGGCAAAAAAGGAGGAATAAGG
>DLXL01000488.1:0-3148 GCA_003448025.1 Saprospirales bacterium
CATATATATCTATAATTTGTATATTACCTTTATCATCAATACACCAAATTCCCCAAATTCAATATACCCCATTAACCCCATAAACCCCATAAACCATATAAACCACATAAACCATATAAACCACATCACCACTCGTGCTCAACATCAAAAACGAAGTCCTCATACGTGTGTACTCGGTAGCAGCCGTAGTACTGGTAGTGGCTGTTGTGATTTTGATGCGCTTGTTTCAACTGACGATCACGGATGCCCACAAATGGGAAGCCAAAGCAGACAGTTTATATGTAAAGCTGGTAGACGTGCCCAGTCAGAGGGGAAATATCCTCGCCGATGATGGCGCATTGCTGGCCACCTCACTTCCGTTCTTTGACATACATTTTGATGCGAAAGCAGAAGGTCTTACTGCCGAAATTTTCAATGAACAGGCGGTTGACAGCCTGGCCTGGCTGCTCTCCACCTACATTGATCCACAATACACTCCGGGAGCCTACCGGGAATGGCTGGACACTTTGCGCAATGCCGATCCCCGTACCCGTGGAATCAGATACGTGCCAATTGCCAAAAACCTGCCTTATTCCAAGTACTTGTTAATCAAGTCGTTCCCGATTTTCAGGGAGGGCAGGCATGCCGGTGGCTTTATTGCGGAGCAGGTAAGTAAAAGAGAGCGTCCGTTTAAAATTCTGGCTCAGCGTACTATTGGCTACGCTCAGCGGGAAGGAGCCTTGCCGGTTGGTATCGAAGGTAGTTTCAATACTATTCTGGATGGTAAACGGGATGATTATCCCAAACAGCTTATGCTTCGGGTACCGGGAGATGTATACATACCCATTAACGACCTGGCAGAGATAGAACCGGCATCTGGCGATGACGTGGTAACCACCCTCGATATCAACATTCAGGATGCTGCAGAAAATGCCTTGCTGAATGCTTGTCAGACCCACAATGCTGACCATGGATGTGCCATTGTGATGGAAGTCAAGACTGGTAAAATCCGGGCCATGGCAAACATTGGGCGCACTCAGTTTGAAGGTAAAACCGGGTACTGGGAAACCTATAATTACGCAGTTGGCGAACGTGTAGAACCTGGATCCATGTTCAAACTGGCCTCTTTTATGGCCATGATGGAAGCAGGTGCTCTGGATGATTTTGAAGAAAAGGTGCCAGTCTATCAGGGAAAAGTAAAGATTTATGATGAGGAACTGGTGGATGCCAGTCCCCATGGGATGGATTCTATGACCATCAGGCAGATTTTTGCCTTGTCGTCAAACGTAGGAACAGCCACTCTTACCCAGAAATATTTCAAAAGCAAATCGGCTGCATTTGTACAACAATTGCGGGATTTCAATCTGGATCAGCCTACCGGCATTGAAATCGCCGGAGAGGAAAACCCGATTGTCAAAAACCCGGAAGATCCAAAAAGCGAATGGAGCGGTACCACTTTGCCTTGGATGAGTATTGGCTATGAACTCTTGCTCACGCCACTTCAAATGCTGACTTTTTACAACGCGGTGGCCAATGATGGCCGGATGATGCGGCCGTACCTGGTACAACGCACAGAGCATTATGGTGAAACCATTAAAGAATTTCGGCCCTACACGGTCAAAAGAAGTATTGCGTCCCAAAAAACCATTCGTAAAGCAAAAGAACTGCTGAAGGAAGTAGTGAAATCTGGTACGGCAAAAAACATACAACCTGCCTTCTTTGACATAGCCGGCAAAACAGGTACTGCGCAGTTGAACTACCACAAATTCCGGGCCTCCAAAGGTATTCGGCACCAGGCAGGTTTTTGCGGTTTTTTTCCGGCAGACAATCCGGTTTATTCCTGCATCGTAGTGATAAGCGAGCCGGAACGCGGCGGGTATCACGGGGCAGAAGTGGCAGCTCCAGTTTTTAGGCAGATTGCAGACAAGTGTTTTGCCATGAAAGCGGAGTTACATACCCCGATAAATGCCAACAAACCCACGCCTTTAAAGAAGGGGCAACTCCCGGGATTTGATGCCGGAAAAAAGGAGGATTTGAAGGAAAGCATGCAATGGTTAGGTCTTGAATTTACCTCGGCCGAAGATGTAGCAGACTGGGGAGTATTGGTAGCAAAAGACAGTATTGGATTGAGTATTCAGAACCGTTCTGTAAACGATAAAACAGTGCCTTCGGTGGTTGGAATGGGATTAAAGGATGCCATTTATCTGCTGGAAAACAGAGGGTGCAGGGTGCGGGCTGAAGGGGTTGGCAAGGTGCAAAGTCAGAGTTTGGCGCCTGGTACCAAAGCGAGTGGACAAACCTGTGTGTTATACCTGAACTAAAGAAAAGCTTATGACTATCATCGTTTTATTGGTTCTGCTTGTGGTTTTTTATTCAGGGTTTCGCATGTTCAAGCTATCCGTTTTAATTGCCAGAGAGCGGGACCCGGAAGGCAAGAAGGGAATGTCGCTTTGGGAAGAAATATGGAAGGGGGAGGGCAACCATTTATGGCCTGGTCCATATTTCAGTGAACATGGCGATTCCGCTACCGTAAACCGATTGATAAAAGCGCGCAACATGTGGACGGCTATTTTTGTGGACTACGATGATTCTGGGCGGGATAGCCGGATTTATACTTCAAAAAATTAACCAGTCTCAATAAAGTTTGAACGTGCAACTAACTGAACTCATACAAGGCCTCCAAGGGCTCGAAATCCTGGGAGATACGCAGGTAAGCATCGGCCAGATCCGGTTTGATAGCCGCCTGGTTATGCCCGGCGATGTGTTTGTGGCAGTTAGAGGAGTAGCTGTGGATGGGCATCAGTTTATCCAAACGGCGCTGGAAAAAGGTGCACAGGTGATCGTTTGTGAGGAGTGGACCGGTGAAGCCAGTGCCACCATCATCAAGGTGAAAGACAGTGCAGAAATGCTTGGGCAACTGGCATCCATATTTTATGGAAATCCATCCGGCGCTTTTGTATTGATAGGCGTGACAGGTACGAATGGGAAAACCACAACTACCACCCTTCTTTGGCAATTATTCACGGCACTGGGCTATAAATGTGGACTGATTGGTACGGTGGAAAACAGGATTGGAGACCGGATCATTCCCAGTACTCATACCACTCCGGATGCGGTTCGGTTGCATGCCTTGTTCCGGGAAATGGCTGATGCCGGTTGTAGCCATGTA
>DLXL01000488.1:3282-6782 GCA_003448025.1 Saprospirales bacterium
CCATGTATTCATGGAGGTGAGCAGTCATGCGGTACACCAGCGACGAATTGCTGGTGCCAGGTTTGCAGGAGGCGTTTTCACTAACCTGACGCACGATCACCTGGATTACCATGGCAGCTTCGCGAATTACAGGGATGCCAAAAAGAAGTTCTTTGACGATTTACCTAAAGGCGCCTTTGCGCTGACCAATGTGGATGACAAAAACGGCATGGTGATGTTGCAAAACACCCAGGCACACAAATACAGTTATGGACTGAAAAAACCGGCTGATTTCAAAACTAAAATCATAGAGAACAGCCTCACAGGACTGCATCTGGAGCTGAACGGAATGGAGCTGTTTGTGCGGTTGATTGGCGAATTTAATGCTTACAACCTTACAGCAGCATATGCAGTAGGCGCCCTGTTGAGCGAGTCAAATCGACAGATCGACACGGATCAATTGCTCACTGCCTTGAGTAATCTGCCAGGCGCCGAGGGCCGTTTTGAATATGTAGTACATCCGGTGAAACAGGGCTGTATAGGTATTGTAGATTATGCACATACACCTGATGCACTGGAAAAAGTGCTGGAAACAATCGCCAAATTGAAAAAGAAAGCATCCAGAGTGATAGCGGTTACTGGCGCTGGCGGTGACCGTGACAAGACAAAAAGGCCGGTAATGGCCCAGGTTTGCGCACATCACAGTGATCAGCTCATTCTGACTTCAGACAATCCAAGAACCGAAGATCCGGCAGCTATTCTGAAGGATATGGAAGCAGGGCTGGATGATAAAGGTTTACAAAAAACGCTGGTCATCCAGGATCGCGAGCAGGCCATCAAAACAGCGGTCAGGCTCGCAGGACCGGGCGATGTGATTCTGGTTGCCGGAAAAGGACATGAGAAGTATCAGGATATACAGGGTGTGAAACATCCGTTCGACGACAAGGCGATGTTGTTGAAATATTTTGAGTAGCAGAAGAAAACACCCCGCTCAGGCGGGTAAAGATAAAATAGTGGAGGGACTACTATTTTGATTTTGAGCCGGTTGCGGGGCGATGCAAGATCGCCCCACAGCCAAATTTAAGGACATGATTGAAGAGTACATGAGGTAAGCGGGGGGCGAAGCCCCCAATAAAGCCCCATAGGGGCGAAACTTCAGTAGCCCCGCAGGGGCGTAAATATTTGTAACACCATGCTGACCCATCTGTTTGAATACTTAAAAGAACATTATGATCTGCCAGGAGCAGGTTTGTTCAAGTTCATCTCGTTTCGGGCTGGCATTGCCATGCTTTTATCATTGCTGATTTCACTGGTGATAGGTAAACGCATTATTGACTGGTTGCGGAAGGCACAAATCGGTGAAACTGTTCGGGATTTGGGTTTGGCAGGGCAAACATCCAAGGCAGGCACGCCTACAATGGGAGGGATCATCATTGTTGCAGCCACCTTGATTCCTTGTCTGTTGATGGCACGGCTGGATAACGTGTACATTTTGCTCATGCTATTCAGTACGGTTTGGATGTTTGCTATTGGGTTTATTGACGATTATATCAAGGTGTTCAAAAAGGATAAGGAAGGGTTAAAGGGACGGTTCAAGATCATGGGGCAGGTTGGGTTAGGATTGATCGTGGGTATTACCATGTTGGTGAATGATGAAGTGGTGGTTCGTATGGATCCCGAGGTAGCCAAACAAAAGGGGTATACCGTCATGGAATCCTTGTATGTAAAAGATCTGACTGAGCCGAATACATACAAAGAGATGGTGTACGTGAAAGCCCCTATTACCAACGTTCCTTTTTTTAAGAATAATGAACTGGACTACTCCCGTTTTCTGTGGTTTTTAGGCGATAATGCAAGGGATTTGAGCTCTATTTTCTTCGTCATTATGGTCATCATTGTCATAACGGCAGTGAGTAATGGTGCAAACCTGACGGATGGACTGGACGGGCAGGCAGCGGGTGTTTCGGCGATCGTGATTTTTGCTTTGGGCATGTTGGCTTATTTGAGCGGCAACTCCCTGGCAGCAGACTTTTTGAAGATTGTTTACATTCCGTATAGTAGCGAATTGGTGGTGTTTTCGGCTTGTCTGCTGGGTGGTTGTATAGGCTTCTTGTGGTACAATGTATTTCCTGCGCGGGTTTTCATGGGAGATACCGGAAGCCTGACTTTGGGCGGAATAATAGCCTCCCTGGCCATCATCACCCGTAAAGAGTTGTTGATCCCGCTTTTGTGCGGAGTCTTTCTGATTGAAAACCTGTCGGTAATTATTCAGGTATGGTACTTCAAACATACCAAAAAGAAATACGGTGAGGGTAGGAGGGTGTTCCTGATGGCGCCGCTTCATCACCACTTTCAGAAAAAAGGATACCATGAAGTGACCATTTCTGTGCGCTTCTGGATTGTACAAATACTGTTGGCGGTAGCCACCATTATTACATTGAAGATACGATAAACAGCAGACATGAAAAAGCGAATCGTCATACTAGGCTCCGGGGAATCCGGTACAGGAGCGGCCAGATTGGCCCGCTTCCTGGGCTTCGACGTGTTCGTCAGCGATAAAGGCCCGATCAAAGAAGAGTTTAAACAGGAACTGGATACTGCCGGAATTCCCTGGGAAGAAAACCAGCATACCCTGGCACAAATCCTGAATGCCTCCGAAATCATCAAAAGCCCGGGCATCCCTGAGAAAAGTGATGTTATGAAGGCCGTGCGGGAAAAGGGCATTAACGTGATTGGAGAAATCGAATTTGGCTATAGATATGCCGGAAAATGCAGGATAGTGGCCATAACCGGGTCTAATGGTAAAACCACCACAACAGAACTTACCTGGCACCTCATGCATGTGGCAGGTTTGCCCGTACGAAAAGGGGGCAATGTGGGAAATTCCTTCGCCAGAATGGTGATGGATGATCTGGTGAGCGGCAATGCCGGACGAAAGGACAGGGTGTTTGTACTGGAGGTTTCCAGCTTCCAACTGGATGATATCCAGCAATTCAGGCCTTATATCTCTATGCTGCTGAACATTACGCCGGATCACCTGGACCGTTATGAGTACAAGCTGGAAAACTACGCGGCAGCCAAGTTCAGGGTAAGCATGAATCAGCGCAGAGGCGACAAGTTTATTTTCAACGGATATGATCCGGTTATCCGGGAGAACTGGAAAGAAACCGGCGCTAAAAAGGTGGCTATCCGTAAGGGTTTTTATAAAAACGGGGAGATACGTGTGGGTAACAAACGGTTTGACATGACTCAATCGGCACTGAAAGGTCCGCATAACATGTTCAATGCTGTTTGCGCCATTCGGGCAGCGCTGCTTATGGGCGCTGATCCGGTTAAAATTCAACAAGGACTGAACTCTTTTGAAACGCCGCCGCACCGATTGGAGAAAGTGGCGGTGATCAAGGGAGTTACCTGGATAAATGACTCCAAAGCCACGAATGTTGACTCCGTGTTTTATGCCCTGCAAGCGATGGATACGCCAACGGTGTGGATCGTTGGTGGCCAGGACAAGGGGAACGACT
>DLXL01000488.1:6896-11301 GCA_003448025.1 Saprospirales bacterium
AGGACAAGGGGAACGACTACGAGCCGCTCTTGAAATGGGTGAAAAAAAAGGTGAAGGCCATCGTTTGCATGGGCGTAGATAACACCAAGATTATCAAGGCATTCAAGGCTATGAAAAAACCGATGGTGGAAACATCGAGTGCTCAGGAAGCTGTAGTACAGGCGGCAAAACTGGCAGAAGCCGGAGATACCGTGCTACTAAGTCCTGCCTGTGCAAGTTTCGATTTGTTCAAAAATTATGAAGATCGGGGGGCGCAGTTCAGAGAGGCTGTAAAATCACTTCAATAACCGTTAAACAGGAAAACTGAAAACGTGCAAACCATTGTACTTGACATGGAACGATTGAGAAACCCATACTCCGGCCTGGGGCAATACTGCCTCCAGTTGGGTAATGCTTTCGCAGCAAATCCTGCTTCGGAAAGTCTGGGATTCACAGCGCTCGTGCCAAAAGGAATGGAAGGCATATTCGGAACCAAAATGCAATATAAGGTGGTAAAGCCCTGGCATAAGTGGTTTGGAATGCAGCTGCCTGCTATGGTTTGGCATTGTATGCATCAGGACTCCGGGTTTCTTCCGAGGAACAGGAATTCCCAGGTACTGTATACCATACACGATTTGAATTTTTTGGAGCGTACCGATTATTCAAACAACAAAAAACAACAAAAACTGGACGCCATTCAGCGAAAAATTAACAAGGCTGCCGGTTTAGTGTACATCTCGGAATATGTACGAACCCAAGTACATACGCTGCTGAAAGTGCAGGCAGATGTACTTGAAAGAGTGATATACAACGGTGGTGGACACCAGGAGGATGTCATCAAAAATGGAGAATTTTCCAGCATACACGATAAACCGTTTCTGTTTTCCATTGGCATCCATCCTAAGAAGAACTACCATGTGCTGATGCCTTTGCTGGCGGCGCAAAAGCAATATGACTGGTTAATTGCAGGTCCGGACAGCAGAGGATATAAGGAGGTAATTCGTGCTGCGGCAAAACAATGGGGCGTTGAACAAAGGGTTCATTTTGTGGGTCCGGTAGATGCTTCGGAAAAGTGGAGGCTTTACCAGCAATGCGAGGCGCTTCTATTTCCCAGTATCTCGGAAGGATTTGGATTGCCGGTAGTGGAAGCAATGGCAGTGGGGAAACCGGTTTTCCTGTCAACCAAATGCAGTTTGCCGGAAGTTGGAGGAACAGAAGCCTACTATTTTGAAGATTTTGACCCGGAGACTTTAAATAAAGTTTTTGTGCAAGGAATGATAGACTATCAAAAAGATCCTGAAAAACCCGCCAGGTTAATCCGTTGGGCAGCCCAATTCAGTTGGAACAATGCCGCTTCACAATACCTGGAGTTTTACAAGAAACTAAGTAAGAGGTAAGGCACAAAACACGAAGGCGCAAAGACACGAAGGCGCAAAGACACTCAAACACTAACGAACTCAAACACTAACGAACTCAAACACTCAAACACTAGCAAACTAAAACACTAAAAAATGTCACTCGGCAACCGCATTGCAGCAGAACTCAGGGGAGACCGTACGATCTGGATGATCGTGGCGGTGCTGAGTCTGTTCAGCCTTCTGGCTGTGTTTTCCTCCTCCGGGTGGGAAGCCTGGCGTTCGCGTGGCGGAAATACCACCGGAATGCTGGTGGGGCACATGGTTAAACTGGCATTTGGACTCTTTTTGGTGTATTTGGGGCATTTGGTGCATTACAGAAGGTATCAGCAATTTGCCCGGCCGATGTTGTGGGTAACGGTGCCTCTGCTGATTTTCACCCTGTTCTTTGGCAAAAACATCAATGATGCAAACCGTTGGATTAGTTTGGCGGGGATCAGTTTTCAACCGTCGGAGATGGCAAAAATTGCCCTGATCATTTATGTGGCAAGGGCACTGACCATCAAACAGGAATACATTACCAGTTTGAGACAGGCATTTTTTACGATCATCATTCCGGTGGTATTGGTTTGCGGGCTGATTGCTCCCTCCAATCTGAGTACAGCCATGATCCTGTTTGCAACCTGTATTCTTTTGATGTTTATGGGCCGGGTAAGTGCACAGTATATTCTCATGATGATGTTCCTCGGATTACTCGTATTCGCAGTACTGGTTGGGATTGGCAAAGTGTATCCTGAGTTGGATCTGGTTCGGGTGAATACATGGGAAAAACGTGTAGAAACCTTCCTGCACGATGAAGATGGCGGGTATCAGGTGCAACAGGCCAAGATTGCCATTGCAAAGGGAGGTGTTTTCGGGAATGGTCCTGGCAATTCCATGATGCGGCATTATTTGCCCTATTGTAATGCCGACTTTATATATGCGATCATTTGTGAAGAGTATGGGCTGATAGGAGGGGTCATCATTTTGGCCTTGTATGTCTTGCTGTTTTTGCGAAATGTTCGACTGGTCACGCAGAGTCCGAAAGCATTTGGGGCATTTTTGGCCATTGGGCTAAGTCTGATGCTGACGGTTCAGGCATTGGCCAATATAGCGGTCAATATCAACCTGGTACCGGCAACAGGGTTGACGCTGCCGTTGATTTCCATGGGTGGAACAAGTGTACTCTTTACGTGCATTTCACTGGGAATGATCCTTAGTGTCAGCAAATACATTGAAAGTATTGAATAATCACCGTTCCTAACCTTGGTGACTACAACATGAGTAAAGAAACATTGAAAATATTGATCACTGGAGGTGGCACCGGCGGCCACATATTCCCCGCCATTGCCATTGCTGATGCGATCAAAAAAATGCGCCCGGAAACAACGTTTTTGTTTGTAGGCGCGAATGGAAAAATGGAAATGGAGCGTGTCCCAAAAGCGGGATATGCAATTGAAGGGCTTCCAATTGCAGGTTTTCAACGCAGTATGAGCTTGCAAAATCTGTCGTTCCCCTTCAAACTTTTGAAAAGTTTGTGGCGCGCCAGGAGCATTATTAAACGCTTTCAACCCGACGTGGTGATAGGTACCGGAGGGTATGCCAGTGGTCCGGTTATGCAGGCGGCTCAGCGTGTGGGAATCCCAACGCTGATCCAGGAACAGAACTCCTATGCAGGGGTAACCAATAAAATTTTGGGTAAAAAGGCAAAAAAGGTGTGTGTGGCATACGATCATATGGAGCAATTCTTTCCGGAGGAAAAACTGGTTTTTACCGGCAATCCGGTGCGGTCAGACATTTTAAACCTGGAGGGAAAAAGGGAAGAAGGTATCAAGTACTATGGCCTGGATCCAAATAAAAAAACCATTGCGATCATAGGTGGAAGTCTTGGAGCCAGAACCCTGAATAATGCCATGCGCGACAATGTGGAGTTTTTTGAACAAAACCCTGATTTACAAGCCATTTGGCAGTGCGGAAAGTTCTATGAACATGAATATACCGCTATGGAAACAGCCAAATTGCCCAATGTACAGTGCAGAGCCTTTGTTGACCGGATGGATTTACTTTATGCAGCATCAGATGTGGTTATTTCAAGGGCCGGAGCTTTGAGTATCAGTGAGTTGTGCTTAGTTGGCAAGCCTGTTGTTTTGGTGCCATCGCCTAATGTGGCGGAAGACCACCAAACTAAAAATGCGCTGGCACTGGTAGAAAAAGGTGCAGCAAGGCTGGTACGGGATGGAGATGCCGGGGGGAAAATGCTGCAGGAGGCTCAACTCATACTGGAAAGTGAAGCGCTTGCCTTCAGTTTGAGTGAAAGTATCCGGCAAATGGGACGTCCCAATGCAGCCGAAGCCATCGCAAGGGAAGCGATAAAACTAACGGAAATTAACTCATTGTAAAACACATGATTATGAAATATCAACTGATACTGCTGGCTTTGATTGCCTTGAGCTCCTGCCAGAAAGCCAACGATAAAAACCCCATGCTGTATGGCAAATGGCAGGGAACAGAATGGCTCATTATGGACAAACCCAGTGATATTGATGCTTCACAGGTGCATTTTGAGTTCAAGGAAGAGGGGGCTTATTCCGCCAGTTTTGGTAGTCAAAACCAAAGTGGCATATGGAGAACAGATAAGGATAAACTGTACACAACAGAAACCGGAAAACAGGAAATAATGGTCAAACTTCTGAAGGTGGATGCTGCAGTCCTGGAGTTTGAAATGAATCGAGGGGGACAAAAAGAAATTTTGAAACTGGCGAAACAATAACGGTTAGCCAAGCAGGATAAAAACATGGAATTCAACGCCATTAAAAAGATTTATTTCATCGGTATCGGCGGCATCGGCATGTCGGCACTGGCCAGGTATTTTACATTGCACGGGGCTGAAGTACATGGTTACGACCGTACAGAAACGGATCTGACCCGTGCGCTGGCAGCAGAAGGAATGCATGTGCATTATACGGATGATGTGAATTTGATTCCGGAAGGTGTTGATCTGGTAGTCTGGACTCCGGCTGTGCCCTAAGATG
>DLXL01000488.1:11420-11823 GCA_003448025.1 Saprospirales bacterium
TAGTCTGGACTCCGGCTGTGCCCAAAGATTTAAAGGAGTTAAACTGGTTTTTAGACCGGGGTTACCCGCTAAAAAAGCGCGCTGAAGTACTGGGCATTATCAGCAAGGCGAAAAAATGTGTCGCAATTGCAGGTACACACGGTAAAACAACGACCTCCACCATGACTGCCCATTTACTGCGCGCATGCGGAGTTGATGCCACGGCATTCGTAGGCGGCATTTCCGGAAACCTGGGCTCCAATTTTGTAGAAGGGAAAAGCGAATGGGTGGTAGTGGAAGCAGACGAATACGACCGCAGTTTTCTACACCTGCACCCTGATGTGGCGGTCCTGAATTCACTGGATCCGGATCATCTGGATATTTATGGTACGTCCGAAGCAGTAGTGGAGGCTTACAAGCAATT
>DLXL01000488.1:11934-12790 GCA_003448025.1 Saprospirales bacterium
GTTCCGAAGCAGTAGTGGAGTCTTACAAGCAATTTGTGCGACAGATTAAACCGGGGGGGATACTGATTTACAAACATGGATTACCCCTGGACGACGTCGCAGCTGAGCTGGAGGCCAGTGGTCGGAAAGTGTTCACATTTGGTATAGAAGAGGGGTATTATGAGGCATTCAATGTACATGTGCAAAATGGTCAAACCATATTTGGGCTAAAATCCACCATTGTTGACTGGCCCGCACTCAAATTGAACTATCCGGGTTTGCACAATGTCATGAACGCCACCGCAGCCATTGCTGCAACCCTTGGCGCCGGCGGATTCTCCACGGAGATCCCACAGGCTTTAGAAGCATTTAAGGGAGTTAAACGCCGATTTGATACCATTATTAAAACCTCTGAGGTAGTTTATGTGGACGATTACGCCCACCATCCTGCGGAGCTGGAGGCTACGATTCAGGCTGCACGTTCATTATATCCCGGCAAAAAACTCACGGGTATTTTCCAGCCACATTTGTTTACCCGGACCCGCGATTTTGCAGATGGCTTTGCGACAGCATTGGATAAACTTGATGAGTGTCTGTTACTCCCAATATACCCGGCACGGGAACTTCCTATTCCGGGAGTCACCTCAGAAATGCTTCTGGAAAAAATGACCATTAAAAACAAACGAATCATTCAAAAAAACGAAATCATCAACCAAATCAACCAACATAAACCCGAAATCCTCCTAACCATGGGCGCCGGAGACATAGACACCCTCATTGAACCTTTAAAACAGCTATTCATGTCCTCATCTAAATAAGGATGATGATGTAACCCCGTCATTCCACCCCTTCAAACACTTCAAACACCTCAAACACA
>DLXL01000164.1:0-1566 GCA_003448025.1 Saprospirales bacterium
ACTATCCCAACGTCCGCCGCCATAAGAGTACAATCCATTGAAATCAGAGTAGCCATCCCAGCCGGTTTCGTAGAAAATATCGTCGGCTGCCAGGCGAACATTGAGCCTTTCTTTCAGGAATTTGCGTTGAAGACCCAGGTTAAGTCCCCAGTTGGATTCATACAGGAATACCCCGCCCCAAACACCAGGGCCGGAATAATAGCCGGAAATCTCTCCCTTGATAGCCCAGGGCAAATCGAAAGTGTGCTGTTGGAAAATGGTGTAATTGAAGGCCTGCACATCCACCATGCCGCCATCGCCATAATCAGCCTGATTATTGATGTGCGAGGCGCTGCCATTGAAATAGGCATTCCACCATTTGGCAATCTGAACCGGCGCACTCACGCTTAAACCTAAAATGGTTTGGCTGGCCAGGTTGTCCCAGGTAATAAATCCTGCGCGCGGATCAACCTCGTCGGGCGCAATCAGGCGGGTAATCTGGTCGGTGGTTTTGCTGTAGGCCAATTTGAGGTTGTAGCGGTGGGAGAGGGTGTACCCAAGTTCCAGGTTGTTTACTATTTCCGGACGCAGGAAAGGGTTGCCTTTCTCATAGGAAAGCTGGCTCATCTGGTTGTTGAACGGATTCAATACGTTGTAGTCTGGCCGGTTGATGCGGCGCCCCCCGCTGATGGCCAGCGTGTGCTGCTCGGTAACCTCCCAGGTAAGCCCGGCGCTGGGAAACCAGCTCAAATAATCAAACATAACCGGCGGCTCTTCCAACTCAGGCAAAAACGCCTGGAGATCTCCCTGAGCGTCTGTCAGTTCCGCGCGCAATCCGGCAGAAAATTGCCATTTTTTACCCAAAGCCCGGGCATAATTGACATAACCTGCGTACACCTGTTCGTCGTACAAAAACTTATTGGAACGCCTGTCATCGCGCACCGGAAGCCCGTTGGGCTCGTCGTACACCAGAAAAAGGTTGTCTGAAACCACTTTGCTGTACTTCACCCCGGCGCCTATGGTTCCATCCCAGAGCTTGTCTTCAAAATCTGTAGTGAATGTGTAAATATCAATATCGCTTGGCGTATCAAAGCTATTCACAATCAGGGTCAGAGGCACCGTTTCATCTGCATTATAGTATTGGTTGGGTTGGTACCGATAACTGCCATTCCGGTAAGCGCCGTAGTCCAGGTCGATATTCAGGGTACGCCCTTGAGCATTGTCAAAACGGTAGTTGAGGTTGTACGTTCCCTGCGACCGATCGTTTTCTGCCCTTGAATTGGCCACCAGAATACTGTCAATCAGCGCTGGTGTATTTTCCGGCGCCAGGGTAATGCGGTTATACAGCCTATTATTGCGTTGATTATCGCCACCGCTCACCAGCAGACCGATGGTATGTTTTTTCCCCAGGAAAAAATCAATGCCTGCCCGGTAGTTATTGGAGCTAAAATCGTTGTTGGTGTTATTCACTTCATCCTGAACCATACCATTCAGGCGACTGAAAAAAGTCATATTGTTGAACCCGGCTCCGTTGCCTATACCTGCATTGGCGAATGCATTAAAGATTTTATTCCGATAGTTTACGGT